>NZ_JBPPZG010000011.1:0-3002 GCF_051918545.1 Pseudogracilibacillus amylolyticus (SeqCode)
GATCACACCTCATACGCTGCGTCATTCGTTTGCAACACATTTATTAGAAAATGGAGCAGATTTACGTTCCGTGCAAGAAATGCTTGGACATGCTGATATTTCAACTACACAAATATATACCCATATTTCCAAAACGCGACTCAAAGATATGTATGAACAATTTCATCCAAGAGCTTAAACAGTGAGAAGAAGGGCGGATAATATGAAACCATTTAAACGAATTTTTTTAATAGTATTAGACTCTGTAGGGATTGGACAAGCTCCAGACGCTCAGAAATATAATGATGTTGGAGCAGATACATTAGGTAATATTGCTAAATACATGGGTGGAATTCATTTACCGAATTTAGAAAAGCTCGGGCTAGGAAACATTAAAGAATTCGAAGGTGTTAAACCCGTAGAAAAACCTTTAGCTCATTATACAAAAATGCAGGAAGTATCTGCTGGAAAAGATACGATGACCGGGCATTGGGAATTAATGGGGCTAAATATTAAACAACCATTTCAAACATTTCCAAACGGATTTCCCGAAGAATTAATCAATAACTTAGAAGAAAGAACTGGAAGAAAAATTATTGGAAATAAGCCTGCATCTGGAACAGCAATTATAGAGGAATTAGGGAAGGAACATTTGGAAACTGGTGCGTTAATTGTGTACACTTCCGCAGATTCTGTATTACAAATTGCTGCTCATGAAGAAGTTGTATCACTTGAGGAATTATATGAAATTTGTGAAATTGCACGTGAATTAACGATGGATGAAAGATATTTAGTTGGTAGAGTTATCGCAAGGCCGTTTATAGGAGAAGTAGGAAACTTTACTAGAACAGCGAACAGACATGATTATGCATTAAAACCTTTTGACAGAACAGTAATGGATGAGCTTAAAAGTGCCAATTATGATGTAATTTCTTTAGGTAAAATTTCCGATATCTTTGATGGAGAAGGGATTACAAAAGCAGTTCGCACAAAAAGTAATGATGATGGAATGGAAAAGCTCTACCAAACTGTTCAAACAAGTTTCCATGGACTTTGCTTTATTAATTTAGTTGATTTCGATGCATTATATGGTCACAGACGCGATCCAATTGGATATGGAAAAGCATTAGAGCAATTTGATCGTAAATTGGATTCTATAATGAATTTGCTCGAATCCGACGATTTACTTATTATAACAGCCGACCACGGGAATGATCCAACACATCACGGAACGGATCATACACGTGAATATGTGCCATTACTTGTTTATCATAATGAAATAAAATTAGGGAAGGCTTTATCCATTCGTCAAACATTTGCCGATGTTGGCGCAACAATCGCTGATAATTTTAACGTGACTCCACCAAAATATGGAGAAAGTTTTTTAGCGCAAATAAATGAAAATAGGTGATTACTTTGCGAATGTATGATGTAATCGAAAAAAAACGAGATGGTTTTGAATTATCGACTGCAGAAATTAACTTTATCATTGAAAACTATACGAATGGTACTATTCCTGATTATCAAATGAGTGCATTATTAATGGCAATATATTTTAAAGGTATGACAATTGAAGAAAGTGCTGCACTCACAATGGCAATGGTTAACAGTGGTAAAACAGTAGATTTATCTCGTATCGAGGGGATAAAAGTTGATAAACATTCGACTGGTGGTGTTGGAGATACAACTACGCTTATTTTGGCACCATTAGTTGCTTCAGCGGGTGTCGTTGTACCAAAAATGAGTGGGAGAGGGTTAGGACATACAGGAGGAACGATCGATAAATTAGAGTCGATTCCCGGTTTCCATGTTGAAATAACGAATGATCAATTTGTGGAACATGTAAATAAAAATCATTTAGCAATCATCGGGCAATCAGATAATCTAGCTCCGGCAGATAAACTACTATATAGCTTAAGAGATGTAACGGCAACAGTAAATTCAATTCCACTTATTTCTAGTTCCATTATGAGTAAAAAAATTGCTTCCGGTGCCGATGCAATTGTACTTGATGTTAAAACTGGTTCAGGGGCATTTATGAAAACCAAGGAAGATGCAATAAAATTAGCTGAAAATATGGTTGAAATCGGTAAACGAGTAGGGAAGAAAACAGTTGCGATCATTTCAAGCATGGAACAACCACTTGGCTTTGCGGTTGGAAATGCGCTTGAAATAAAAGAGGCGATTAAAACACTGAAAGGACAGGGACCAAAGGATTTAACAGAACTTTCAATTGAACTTGGAAGTCATATGGTTGTTTTAGCAAATAAGGCGAAAACTATTGCAGAAGCAAAAGAAATATTATTTGAAAATATTCAATCAGGTAAAGCTATAAATGTATTTCAGACATTTATAAAGTCTCAGGGTGGTGACGAGCGTATCGTCCAAGATCCTTCTCTATTACCACAAGCTCACAATCAAATACCGATTTATTCAAAAGAAACTGGATTTATTACAAGGCTTATTGCAGAGCAAATAGGAAAAGCCGCTATGATGCTAGGTGCCGGAAGACAAACAAAAGATTCCGTTATCGATCTTGCCGTCGGTATTGAGTTACATAAAAAACTTGGGGATGAAGTAAAAAAAGGTGACGTATTATTTACCATTCATTCCAATGAGAAAGATATTTCTCAAATTAAAAGAATGTTAGATACTAGTTTTGAAATTGGCAACGCCAAAGTAAATGATCAATTAATTCTAGAAACAATTATATAAGCACAAAACCCTCTGATTTTCAGGGGGTATTTTAATAGTATTAATTATATTATTATTTCGTTATTTTAAATTTAAAACTTGAAAAGCCACATTACTTGTTCCTTCGAAATGACTTAAGACTGCATTTGACTATCATAAAGATTTATTATTCTTTCACAAAATCCATAAACTGTGCAGTAACTTAGGTTAACTTGCTCTGTAAATATCTAAACAAAGTTGTGATATAAAATCCGCTACGGAAATACACTGCGCTTTCCGTGGGCGGCTGATGAGCCTACTCGTCGCTTCGCTCCAGCGTAGTCTCACCG
>NZ_JBPPZG010000011.1:3012-37119 GCF_051918545.1 Pseudogracilibacillus amylolyticus (SeqCode)
GTGCTTGGTAAACAACTCTGCACAGTTTGTTACTACTATCTCAATGGTTGATTGGAGCCGGAGGGCAGTCGACTCCTGGTCGGCTAAAAGCGGTCACGTCCTGTGACCAATGCCGACACTAGCACGTCCTGTGCGTCGTGGGAAAAGCACAAAGGGAACGCAAACTAAGAACGCCACGGCCTCATGTCTTCGTCTGCTAAAGTCACATCCTGTACGTCGGAAGACTCAGAAGCAGTGGGTTTCTGCTTCAGAGGCAGACCGCCGTGCCTTAGGATGCGCGTACTGCCCGGAGGCGGAAATCAACGGTACTACGACTAGGGTTTAAATTTTCATTACCACACAATATTCTTCAACTATAAATTAGAAAAACAAGAAAACTATATTTATTCTGATTAACAGTTATAAATAAGGTAAAAAATGGTCATCCTATGTTTATATGAAAAGATGGAGGGAAACAGATGAAAAGATATACATATATCATCGGGATGGCTATTTTTATGTCTTTTTTCTTGGCTAATCCTATATTTGGAGAGGAAAAAAAACAAAATGAATTAGATTTATCGGAAGATGCAAAAGCTTCAATCCTTTTAGACAGGGACTCAGGCACAATACTGTATGAAAAAAATGTTCACGAAAAATTACCCCCTGCAAGCATGACCAAAATAATGACCATGCTATTAGTTATGGAAGCAATTAAACAAGAGAAACTATCACTCGATGAAATGGTGACAGTAAGTGAACGAGCTTCCTCCATGGGTGGATCTCAAGTGTTTTTGGCAGAAGGAGAGCAAATGTCAGTAGAAGACTTGATTAAAGCTGTAGCGATTGCTTCTGGAAATGATGCAAGTGTCGCACTTGCTGAACGAATTGCAGGAACAGAAGAAGCATTTGTTGATTTGATGAATGAAAAAGTTAAAGAATTAAATCTCGAAAATACAAAATTTCAAAATTCATCTGGACTACCCGCTGCAGATCACTATTCGACAGCATATGATATGGCAATAATTGCAAAAGAGTTATTAAAATATGAAGATATTGTAAAGTATACATCCATTTACGAAGACTATTTACGTAAAGGAGAAGAAAATGAATTTTGGCTCGTTAATACAAATAAATTAGTTCGATTTTATCCATACGTGGATGGGTTAAAAACCGGTTATACTAGTGAGGCAAAGTTTTGTTTAACAGCTACTGCAAAGAAAGAAGATATGAGAGTCGTTGCAGTAGTAATGGGAGCAGATACAGCTAAAAGTAGAAATGCAGTGACAATGAATTTAATTGATTATGCTTTTAATCACTACGAGTCGGAAAAGCTGTTTGATCAAGGTGAAAAAGTCGCTAGTTTACGTCATATTCAGTCAAAAAAACTCAAATATGATGTAAAAACAAGTGAACAGATTAGTATGTTACACAAAAAAGGTGAAAAAGATGCTCCATTTACAACCGAAGTAAAAATGAATGAAAATATCTCCCCTCCAATCGGAATCGGAGAACAAGTTGGAACTTTAATTGTTAAAAAGGAAAATGAAACGGTAGTTGAATCCCCTTTGATTGTTGAAGAAAATGTTGAATTAGCAAGCTATTTTGATCTATGGAAACGATCGATGAAAAATATAGCAAAATATAACGGAATGTAGATAAATATATAGAAATTTTAATAGTTTTGTCAAAATGAAGGAATTTAGTTTTGCGATAGCGAACAATTGAATTATGAACCATTTGAGGAGGCTGAAAAACAAGTGAGTTTAACATCAAGCTTTACAGTAAAGGAAAATGTATTAGTTGTTCGTTTAAGTGGAGAACTAGATCATCATGAAGCGGTCAAATTAAGAGAAGCTTGGCAAAAAAAATTGAATCAGGAAGATGTCAAACATGTCATATTGAATTTAAAAGATGTTACGTTTATGGATAGTTCTGGAATTGGTGTTTTACTTGGACGCTACAAAGAAATTGTCCAATTAGGTGGTGAGTTGGTCGTATGTTCTATTAATCCATCTATAAAACGTATATTTGAAATGTCCGGTTTGTTAAAAATTATTCGTTTAGCCGAGAATGAGCAATATGCACTAGATTCTTTGGGGGTGGCATCGTGAAAAATGAAATGGAGTTAACCTTTTTAAGTGTCAGTAAAAATGAAGCATTTGCAAGAGCGACAGTGGGTGCATTTGTTACACAGTTAGATCCAACGATGGATGAATTAACTGAAATTAAAACCGTTGTATCTGAAGCAGTAACCAATGCAATTATACATGGGTATAACAATGAGTCCGATCGTCATGTGAAAATAAAATGTACTATTCAAAATGAAAATGAACTTGAAATTATTATTATGGATGAAGGTGTCGGAATTGAAAATATTTATGAAGTAAAAGAACCTTTATATACTTCAAAACCACATTTAGAACGATCCGGTATGGGCTTTACAATTATGGAAAGCTTTATGGACTCTTTGGAAATAGTCTCCGAAAAAGGACATGGAACAACAGTCATTATGAAAAAGCAATTAACTAAAACGAAAACAGTTTGTCATTAATTAGGTGAATACAATGAATGTAAATGTGAAACACAATAATGACAAAGAAATGTTATCAAATGAACAAGTAAGAGAGTTGATTCTGAAAAGTCAAGAAGGGGACAAACAAGCAAGAGATTTATTAGTTGAGAAAAACGTTCGTTTAGTTTGGTCTGTAGTACAACGATTTTTAAATAGAGGTTATGATCCAGAAGATCTCTTTCAAATCGGTAGTATCGGATTAATTAAATCGATCGATAAATTTGATTTATCTTACGAAGTCCGTTTTTCCACGTATGCTGTACCAATGATCATCGGAGAAATTCAACGATTTATTCGCGATGATGGTACAATTAAAGTTAGTCGTTCGATAAAAGAACTAGGAAATAAAATCAGAATTGCAAAGGAAGAACTTACAAAACAACTTAATCGCTCTCCAACCGTTCAAGAAGTTGCTGAAGCTTTGGATATTACCCCGGAGGAAGTAGCGCAAGCACAAGATGCAATAAAATATCCCCATTCGATTCATGAAACAGTTTATGAAAATGGTGGAGAACCAATCACTTTATTAGATCAAATTGCAGATGATGATAAACAATGGTTTGATAAACTAACCCTTGAAGAAGCGATTAGAAGCTTAACGGAAAGGGAAAGATTAATCGTTTATTTACGGTATTATAAAGATAAAACACAGTCGCAAGTAGCAAAACGCTTAGGAATATCACAAGTACAAGTATCCAGATTAGAAAAGAAAATTTTAGAAGAAATGAAAGAAAAAATGAATAGGTAATTTTTTAAACCTTCGTTCGTTTAAGAATGAAGGTTTTTTGTATATGAAGAGTCAACTGACACATACTACATATAGCCTAGAGAGTTCAGGTAGAAAGGAGTTGTTTGTATGACGGTGACAAATATTATTTATATTCGACTAAAGAAAAGAATTACGACTAACCCCTCTACAAAACTTACATTAAAAGATGTCGCTTTCATTACAACTACTAGTCCTCGTAAAGAACAGCTAGAAAATATACCCATTTATCAAATAACAGAAAAAGATAATGACTATGTAATTATTGATAGCTTTATTATTATCAAACATTTAAATCAGTTATTTCCTGATCTAGAATTTCAATTGTTAGGATTAAACGAAACAATTGTACATGTAACGGAAGAAAAATCACGACCTTCAGTTATTTTAATTTCATTTGTTTGGATCGTATTATTTGTGGGAACCGCTATGACGATTATTAACTTTCACTATGATGTCAGTATGCAAGAAGTACAACAAAAAATACATTATTTATTTACTGGGGAAAAGAAACAATCTCCTTTATGGATTCAAATTCCGTACTCTATAGGATTAGGGGTAGGGATGATTTTATTCTTAAATAAATGGTTTAAAAAACGCTTTAATGAAGAGCCGAGTCCCCTTGAGGTAGAAATTTTCAATTATCAAAAAGATCTTGATAATTATATTGCATTTCATGAAAACGAATTAAACAAGGAAGATCGTTATTAGTAAATTTCTCGAAATAATTATCGGCTTTTCAAGTGGTGTGGTAGTCGGTGGAGCGTTTGTTGCGATTCTAACAGTTTTGGGCGTCATTCCACGCTTAATACAGATTTCAAGAACTATTCGCTTAGTTCATGTATATGGAGGCACGATTATACTTGGAACTTTGTTTGGTACATATTTATCATTTACACAAATAACGTGGGAACAACCTGTATTAATATTACTATTTTGGGGAGCAATCCATGGTGTCTTTAACGGAATGCTTGCAGCAGCACTTGTTGAAATTTTAAATGTTTTTCCACTGCTCTCTAAGCGGTTAGGTCTTGAAAAATATATGGTTATTTTACTATTTGCGATTGTTTTAGGTAAGATTAGCGGCTCCATGTTTCAATGGTTAGTTTTAATGAGATAATAAGGTTGGTGTCAAATCAATGAGTGACGTAAAAAAAATGAATTACGTTTCTAAGGAACTGAAAATTAATGAAAAATATATGAAATATGAAGTGGGAGCAAATATTTCTTATGATGTTAGTTTCCGTGAAATAATTATTTTGGATCGACGGGTTCAGCTATATTATGTTAATGGTCTTGTTGATGATATGACTATCGTCCATATTTTAAGGCAACTTGTAGAAGTAAATGATGATGAAAAAGAAAATGATAAAGTATATGACATTATAAAGAATAGAATCGTCAATCAACAAGTTGAACAAGTAAATAAAATAGATGAAGTAACGGATCAATTGTTATCAGGGTTATTTGTGATTTTTGTCGATGGGGAAAGAGACGCATTTATTGTTGATATTCGGAAATATCCTGGAAGGCAACCGGAGGAACCTGATACAGAACGTGTTATCCGAGGGGCACGAGATGGATTTACAGAAAATGTGGTCGAAAACACTGGTCTGATTCGGAGAAGAATTCGAGACAAACGATTACGTAACGAAATGCTAAGAGTAGGTAAACGGTCAAAAACGGATATTTGCTTAAGTTATTTAATTGATGTAGCGAATGATGATTTTGTTAAACTGGTTAAAGAAAAAATCCAAGACATCGATATTGATAATTTGGTTATGGCGGATCAGGCATTAACAGAGTTATTTGTAGAATATAGTTGGAATCCGTTTCCGGTAGTCCGTTATACAGAGCGACCAGATGTTGCCGGGCACCATATTCTTTCAGGATACATTGTATTAACCGTTGATACATCACCTAGTGTAATTATTTTACCTACTACTTTTTTTGATCATTTAGAACATGCTGAAGAGTATAGACAAACCCCCGCTATTGGAACCTTTACTAGGTGGGTACGGATACTTGCGGTTATCGGTTCATTGTTTTTACTACCATTTTGGTTATTATTCGTTTTAGAGCCAAGTTTACTACCGAAGGCATTGTCATTTATTGGCCCTAAAGAGCAAGGGAATATTCCGATCACAATTCAAATCTTATTAGCTGTTGTGGGGGTAGAGTTTCTACGAATGGCTGCGGTACATACGCCGACTCCACTCGCAACAGCGCTTGGATTAATTGCAGCGGTATTGATTGGAGATATTGCCATAAATGTTGGATTATTTAGTCCAGAAGTTATTTTATATGTTGCCATCAGTACAATCGGATCTTATGTGACGCCAAGTTATGAATTAAGTGTTGCCAATAAAATGGTATCTTTATTTTTAATTTTGATGACAGTTTTTTTCGGATTAAATGGATTCTTAATCGGATCTACTTTAGTAATTTTATTTTTGGTTAATTTAAAAGCATTGAAAACACCGTATTTCTGGCCGTTGATACCGTTTAATTTGCCAGCGCTTATCAGATTTATTTTAAGAGTACCAATCCCTTTCATTCATAATCGTCCGAGTATTGTTCATCCAAAAGATAGAATAAGACAAGGTAAATAAAAGTGAATATTCTTTTGTTTTCGTTGTCAATATGATACATTATTTTTATCTTATTAGTAAATACAGTAATAGAACAATGTTGCGGAGGATGTAGATGATACTTCAAAATCATGCTTTTTCAGTAAATGAAAAAGGGCATTTAGAAATTGGACAGTTAGATACGGTTGATCTTGCAAATGATTACGGCACGCCTCTTTATGTTTATGATGTCGAAAAAATTAGAGAGAACTGCCGTACATTTGTGAACAGATTTAAAAAATTAAATGTAAAGGCACAAGTAACGTATGCCAGTAAAGCATTTTCTTCTATTGCGATTATGCAAGTAATAGCAGAAGAAGGGTTAAGTTTAGATGTTGTTTCAGAGGGAGAATTATACACTGCACTTAAAGCGAACTTCCCGGTTGAGAGAATTCATTTTCATGGTAATAACAAAAGTAGAGCCGAGTTAACAATGGCAATCGAGAATAATATAGGTTGTATTATCATTGACAATTTTTATGAGATTGAACTGTTGGAAGAATTGTTGGAAAAATATGAAAAAGAGATAGATGTCTTGATTCGTGTGACACCTGGAATTGAATCGGAAACGCATCAATATATAATGACGGGGAATGAAGATTCCAAATTCGGTTTTAATTTGCAAAACGGTCAAGCAAAGCGTGCTTTTGAACGACTTTTTAACCATCCAACAATTAAGTTAAAAGGATTACATTCACACATAGGATCACAAATATTTAACACGAGAAGTTTTACTTTAGCAGTTGATTTACTTTTTAAACTGATAGAAACATTTAATAAGGAATATGGCTTTACACCTGAAATAATGAATTTTGGCGGTGGATTCGGGATACGATATACTCAAGAAGATGATCCCCTCCCACATGAAGAATATGTGACAGAAATTGTAAATTCAGTGAAAAGTAAAGTGGAAACATTAGATATTCCTATGCCTGAAATTTGGATTGAACCAGGGCGTTCAATTGTAGGCAATGCCGGTATTTCTTTATATACAGTTGGATCAATGAAAGAGATTCCAAATGTAAGAAATTATGTTTCCGTTGATGGTGGAATGGCAGATAATATCCGCCCTGCTTTATATGGAGCGAAATACGAAGCGGTCATTGCAAATAAAGCAAATAAATTAGCGACAAAAGAAGTTTCGATTTCAGGGAAATGTTGCGAATCTGGTGATATGTTAATTTGGGATTTAAAAGTACCGGAAATTGATCAGAATGATATTTTAGCAGTTTTTTCGACTGGGGCCTATGGGTACTCCATGGCAAGTAACTATAATGGATTCCGAAAACCAGCAGTGGTGTTTGTGGAAAATGGACAGTCAAAATTGGTTGTAAAACGAGAAACGGTTAACGATATTATTAAAAATGATTTACCGTATCTATAAATATTTCACAGACTTTTATGGAAGAATCAAAAGATGTAGTGTAAAATAGTGTTTCAAAGAAATTTATTTATGTATATATTCGTCGAAAGAATGAAAAGGAGACCAAGCAATGAAAACAGGACATATTTTAATGAATAATGGCAATAAAATTGAATTTGAACTATACGAGGATGCAGCACCTAAAACGGTGGAAAACTTTGAAAAGCTAGCAAATGAAGGTTTTTATAATGGATTAACCTTTCACCGTGTAATACCTGGTTTTGTGAGCCAAGGAGGATGTCCTAATGGAACGGGGACAGGAAATGCAGGATATACAATTAAGTGTGAAACCGAAGGAAACCCACATAAACATGTGGAAGGAGCTTTATCGATGGCGCATGCTGGAAAAGATACGGGAAGTTGCCAATTTTTTATTGTTCATGAATCCCAACCTCATTTAGACGGTGTTCACACAGTATTTGGCCAAGTGACAAGTGGCGTTGAGCATGCTAAAAGTATGCAAAATGGAGATGTTATCGAAGAAATAACTGTTAATTCGTAAGCAATGTTTTTGGATCTATTTACCTTTTTATTATTATTATTTTTTATAGCGCCAGTTAGTTTACTATTACATGAAATTGGGCATGCTGTTGGAGCTAAATTAATGCATGCATCCAAGATTAACATAACAATTGGGACTGGAAAAATAGTCTTCGAAGGTTCTATTAAAGGCATTCAAATTGTAATTAGAAGGTTATTTATAATTAATAGTTTAACTTCCACTTTTCGTGATGACCCATTTAATAAGCAAGAAAAAATGATCATTTCCATTTTAGGTCCGGGATTTAGCGGGATTCTTGCAGGAATACTTTATATGATCTATCATGCTTTTATTCCGTCCAGTGTTTTATATATCTTTTTTTTGTTTAATGTATGGCTTGTATTTATTAATATATTGCCATTAAAGATTGGACAAAAGGAATCCGATGGGTATACTATATATAAAATACTGTTTCGAAAATAAATCGAACTGTCTAAGTGTAATTTTAGGAAAACAGATCGTTAATTTTCACATAGATTGTTTATTTTATGTAATATAATTCACAAAAATTACAGAGAAATATATAATGGAAAGAACAAATTGATTTATATAAACTTAAGTTAATGAGGGGTTCTTATGTTAATTCGCTATAAAAAAAACCATGAAAAAATTGCGATGGGATTGCTTTCTTTCATGCCAGTAGAGAAAGATGTAAAACATTTACAGCAAACGATGAAGGAATATGAAACAAACTCAAACTGGCATCTATATTTATGGAGAGAAGATGATGATGTAGTTGGAGCGATCGGTTTAACTATTGAGGATGAATTAAATGTGGTTATCCAACATATCTCAGTCAATCCATCTTATCGTAATATTGGCATTGGTAAAAAAATGATTGATGAAATTCAATCATTATATGGTGATAAATATGACGTTTGCGCGAATGATTTAACACAGCAGTTTTTTCAAAAATGTGCAAGCAAATCGAATGAGGATGCCGAGGAATGAATTGATAATAAATGTTAACCAGCCAATGAAGGCTGGTTTTTTTCGCAGATAAGAAAGTATAAAACTTTCCTACTGCTTACTGGCTAAAAGCTCAGGCGTCCTGGGACTGCACTTTCGTTCGTCCCACCGTAAAGATTTGTCTCAGGCGTAAGTCACTAGCACGTCAATCATTCGTAAGTGTAACTAGGGCTTTCGCCAAGGCTTGGCGATAAGCCAAGTTTTCTAAAACTTTGTTGATTAAGGCTTAGGTAAAAGCTTTATGAATAATTGGTGAATCTTCAGTAAGGGAGGTTTTTCCCTTACTGAAGATAGTTATTTTATAACCAAGCTGCACCAACAATGATGAGAAGAATAAACAATACAACGATTAACGCAAATCCCCAACCGTAGCCACGGCCATAACCGCCTTCACAGTGACCCATTATTACTCCTCCTTTAAAAATTTGGGTTTTTTAATCTTACAGTAATAACGTATGAGGATAAGAGTCTCGATGTATGGGCATATATGCTAAAATGTTTTATAATTGTAATTATACATATGAAAAGGAAAGAGGATGAAACCAATGAACGGTACTTATGAGGTTAAATTAGATGCGTTTGAAGGTCCTCTAGACTTATTATTGCATTTAGTAAACGAACTTGAAATTGATATTTACGATATACCGGTTGCAGAAATTACGGAACAATATATGGACTATGTAAATGCAATGCAGAAAATTGAGTTAAATATCGCAAGTGAATATTTAGTGATGGCGGCTACCCTGCTTGAAATTAAAAGTGCAATGTTATTACCTAAGAAAGAAGTAATTTCAGATGACGAGTATGAAGAAGATCCTAGAGAGGAATTAATAAATAGATTAATCGAATATAAAAAATATAAACAAGCGGCTGAAGATCTACAAGAAAAGGAATTAGAAGAAAATCAACTTTATACTCGTTCACCGTTTCAGTTTGATAAAGATCTTATCAATAATGAAACAAATGAAAAAGGAGATGTTTCCATCTATGATTTGTTGAAGGCATTAAACAAGGTTTTTGAACGTAAGCATTGGTATGCCCCATTGGATACAAAAGTAAGCAGAATGGAAATATCAATTGAAGAACGTATGGATCAAATTTTATTAAAAATAAAACAAACCAATGAACCTATACAGTTTGATCAACTATTCCCATTTCCAAACAGAACTCATATGGTAACAACTTTTTTAGCTATATTACAATTGCTCAAAAATCGTCAGATACAGTGTAAACAAGAAAAACACTTTCAGCCTATTATTATTAGCAGATTGGAGGCATAAAGTGGTTAAAGAAATAAAATATAAAGGAATTACGGAAGGATTACTTTTTGCAAGTGGAGATGAAGGAATTACGATTAAACAAATTGCGAAAGTTATAGAAGTTGCTGAAGAAACAGTACAACATTTAATAGAAGAATTAAAATTTGATTATGAACATGAAAACCGCGGGATAACAATTATCCAATCAAATGAAGTTTTTCATTTAACGACGAAACCAGAACATAATGAATATTATAAGAAACTCCTGCAAAGTCCACGTTCTACTAGAATGTCGCAAGCAGTATTAGAAACATTAGCGATAATTGCTTATAATCAACCAATTACAAGGGTAGAAATTGAAGAAATTAGAGGAGTAAATAGTGATTATGCAGTGCAAACACTACTTGCTAGATCCCTAGTTGAATGTGTGGGAAGGAAAGAAGGTATAGGTCGTCCCAAACTTTTCGGGACTACGAAAGAATTTTTAACTTATTTCGGACTTTCTTCGATCGATGATCTTCCTCCTTTACCGGATGATATTGACAACAGTACCATCGAACAAGAAGCAGACTTATTTTTTAACCGGTAAGAAATGATGGATTATATAAAAAAGTTAATTTAAAACATAATTGTTAATCCGCTATTACCATAAACTGTTGAGTAAAGTTGGATAGTAATTGTCCTCCGCTACGGAAAAAACTTGACACACTTTTCACTCAATTTATCGGTGAAATACCGCTTCGGCAGAATACTTCGCTTTCCGTGGGCACGGCCTCAGCCTCCTCGCGGAAAGACCACCGCTGCGGGGTCTTCGGACTCGTGCTTTTCCCACAGGAGTCTACGTATTCTGCCTACGCTAGTATGAATTCTCAAATTAAATAATTGACTTTTGTCTAATAAATCTATCCCAGCGGAGGAAATGCACGGAGACTCCTGTGGGAGGACAGGCCTAGGTGAGACAACGCAGTGCGTAGCACAAGGAAGGCTCAACAGCCGCCCGCGGAAAGCGGAATGTATTTCCATAGCGGTATTTTGCTTTGTAGCTTCGTTTTTATTTCCACACTGGAAATCAACGGTTTACCAACTAGGTTTACAAATTTTCACTACTCAACAGTTTCCCTCAACTGTTAATAAGAAGGGCAACTAAAAATACGAAACGAGCTTTAAGAAATAATCATATGTCTTGGCTTGGCGCATAAAATAAACTATATCCACTGGATAGGAGGAATTTTATGCGCCTATTTATTGTTCGTGCTACTATTCTATTATTTATATTACTTTTTTTATTCCCAACAAATGGACAATCTATGGAAGATATTTCTGTTTCAGCAAATAATGCTGTCTTGATTGAAGAAACTACTGGTAGGATTTTATTTGAAAAACAAGCACATGAAAGAAAACCCGTCGCAAGTATTACAAAAGTGATGACTGCCATTATTGCTATCGAACAAGGCGATTTAAAAGAAAAGGTGAAAGCTAGTAATAATGCGATACATACAGAAGGTTCATCGATTTATTTACAAAAAAACGAAAAAATGTCTCTAGAAGATTTACTATACGGCCTTATGCTTAGATCAGGAAATGATGCTGCGGTTGCGATTGCCGAACATATTGGGGGAAGTGAAGAAGGTTTCGCCTTTCTAATGAATGAAAAAGCTAAGTATTTAGGTATGACAAACACAAACTTTAAAAACCCCCATGGACTAGATGAAGATGGTCATTATTCCTCCGCTTACGATATTGCAATTTTAATGAAATATGCAATGGAAAACGAAACATTTAAAAAAATTTCTGGAACAGAAGATTTTCTTTCAGACAATCGGACATATAAATGGAAAAATAAAAACAAATTACTAACACAATATTACGAACACTGTACTGGAGGAAAAACTGGATATACTAAAAAAGCAGGGCGGACACTTGTAACAACTGCGTCAGATAAGAAATTGTCATTGATTGCTGTTACATTAAATGGACCCGATGATTGGAACGACCATACTGCCTTATTTGAATATGGCTTTAATGAACATAAATTAGTGAAATTAGAAAGCAAAGGGAAGAGAACATTTGTATCAGAAGAAACATTCCTAACAGGTTTAATCAAAGAAGATATACTTTACCCTCTTCGTAAAGACGAACATACAGAACTAAGAAAAAAAGCTTTCATTAAACAATTATCAAGTGAATCAGCATCGTCTGATAGTAAAATGGGGACAATCATTTATTCTATAAATGATGAAAATATATTAGAAGTACCTGTTTATTACACCGCTTCTAATAAGGAATCATTTTGGGAACAAATTCTACATGCTTTTAACAATCTAATAAGGTTTGATTCCGATGGTTAATTTAATTTGGGCGTTAATGGCTATTATTGGTATCGTGTATGCTTTGTTTAATGGGACAATAGAAAATGTAAATAAAGCTTTATTCGAAAGTGCAAGCGAAGCTGTGACTCTATCAATCGGGTTAATAAGTATTTTAGTCTTCTGGTTAGGGATCATGAAAATTGCTCAAGAAGCTGGGATATTAACTATTTTGGCGAAAATTTTTAGACCGATAATTTATAGGCTTTTCCCAGAAATACCGAAAGATCATCCAGCAATTGGATATATTGTTTCAAACATAACTGCCAATATGTTTGGCCTTGGTAATGCAGCAACTCCAATGGGGCTAAAAGCGATGGAAGAAATGAAAAAGTTAAGCGATTCGCCAGTTGCATCCAGGTCAATGATTACTTTCTTAGCCCTAAATACATCAGGTTTAACATTGATACCGACTACTGTAATTGCTATTCGGATGCAATATAATTCCTCGGCACCGACCGAAATTGTAGGTACGACAATTATAGTTTCCCTTATTGCTACAGTGTCTGCCATTCTATTAGATCGACTTTTTTATCATACTTCTAAAGATAAAGAGGGATCGTGATGGGTTATCTAACGATAATTAGTGCTTATATTATTCCTTGTTTTATTTTAATCGTGTTGCTCGTTGCTACATATAAAAAATTACCTTCATATGAGTTATTTGTCGAAGGAGGAAAAGAAGGAATACAAATGGCCTTTTCCTTACTTCCTTTCCTTCTAGGAATGATTGTTTCTATTTCGATACTTAGAAGTTCTGGAGCATTAGAGGCTTTTATAGAACTAATTACACCGCTTTTAGTTTGGTTTGGTATACCACCTGAGATACTTCCACTTGCACTTATTCGGCCAATCTCAGGCACGGCGGCTTTAGGAATGACAACGGAGTTAACTCAACATTACGGACCAGATTCATTTATAGGACGACTTGCAGCAACGATGCAAGGAAGTACAGATACAACGCTTTATATTTTAACCATATACTTTGGAGCAGTAGGTATCCAAAAGATGCGATATGCATTAAAGGTTGGTCTGCTGGCTGATATAGTCGGTATTTCCGCTTCTATCATAATTGTTAAACTAGTGTTTGGCTAGCGTTAATTAGTTTTAACGCTTTTTTTGTTGTTCGCTAAATTATTTACATGTTTTCAAAGTTAAACACTGTTCTTCCTAGAGTGGCTGGTTTCTTTCACTTTTCTTCCACCTTTTAAGGTGCTATTATAAATTAAGGCTTAACAGAGCTAAATATATGTTTGAATTTCCTCAATATATACATAATACATACTAAAGGAAAAATATGGTGATATCATGACAAATTTTGAAAGGCTACAAAAAGTGATTGCACAGAGTGGGCTAACATCACGAAGAAAAGCAGAAGATTTAATACTAGATGGAAGAGTTAAAGTGAATAACAAGGTGATTACAAAATTAGGTACAAAAGTTTCTCAAAAAGATGAGATTACCGTCGATGAAATCCCCCTAGAAAAAGAAAAACTCGTTTATTATGTTTTATATAAACCTAGAGGTTATATTACATCAGTTAAGGATGATAAAGATAGAGAGACGGTTATTGATTTAATGGAAAGCATTCCTGAGCGTATTTTTCCGATCGGTCGTTTGGATTATAATACGTCTGGTGTCTTATTACTAACCAATGATGGTGATTTTGCTAATCTTTTAATGCATCCCAAACATGAAATTGAGAAAGTGTATATAGCTAAAATTAAGGGTATACCAAAGAAAGAGTCATTAAATCAATTAGTAAAAGGTGTGAAAGATAAAGACGATTTATTAAAGGCTGTTAATTATAAAGTTATTTCCGTTGATAAAAGAAAACAAACAATGGTTTTAGAGATAGTATTACATGAAGGGAAAAACAGACATATTAGAAGAATGATGGAGCAAATTGGACATCCTGTTTTAAAATTAAAAAGAGAAAAATACGGTCCAATCACTGTACATCAGCTACAGCCTGGTAAATATCGCCCTTTAACGAAGCAAGAAATTCATCAATTAACAACACTAGCTACTAAAAATGTTAAACAATAGACAAATATTACAATCTAATAAATGTTATAATGTGTTTTGGGAGTGATCAACATGGTTCTAGATGAAGCACGAAAAAACAAACAGAACAAGATGAAAAAACGTTTTATTTTTAGAACGATTATATTAGCCATATTACTTGCGGCTGTCGTGTTTGCATTAGTAACGAATCTAAATAAAGATAAGGAAGTTTATCAAGTCGGGGATAAAGCGCCTGATTTTGAGTTAGTTCAGATAAATAAGAATAATGAATTGGAAAAAATTCGCCTAAGTGATTTAGAAGGTAAAGGTGTAATGCTGAATTTTTGGGCAACATATTGCAAACCATGTGAAGCTGAAATGCCTTATATGGAGGAATTGTATCCAAAATATAAAGAGGATGTAGAAATTGTTACAGTTAACCTTGATGCAAGTGAGCTAGTAATACACCAATTTATCGATAAATACGATTTAACTTTTCCAGTTGTTCACGATACAAAAAGCGAAGTAATGGATTTATACAGTGTAGGTCCTATACCTAGTACGTTTTTTATTAATCCAGAAGGTGAAATTGTAGAGAAGGTTGCAGGTGCCTTAACACTTGATACGTTAGAAGAGCACTTTAAAGAAGTACAACCATAGTATTTGATATTCTAATAGTGAGGGATTTAGATGGACAAGCTTAAGTGTGAATGCGGACACGTGAACCCTGAGGGCACCATTCTTTGTGAGTCATGTGGTAAACCGATTGAAGGAAACCAACATATAGATGGAAATGATAAAACGAAGCTTCTTAATATGCGCTATGATGGAACAGCAAGAAGATCACAAACATATAATCGGACAATTGTCGATAAGATATGGAATTTTTTCTCATCTGTGAAAGTGGGAGTAATGCTCATCGTTATAGCGCTAATAGCCTCGGGATTTGGAACAATCTTTCCTCAAGAACAGTTTATTCCGCCTGAAGCTGAGAACCGTGATCCGGCTGTTTTTTATGAAGATTGGTATGGACTTATCGGAAAAATTTATTATCAACTTGGATTTCATGAATTATACAGTTCCTGGTGGTATATAATTTTAATTGCTCTGATTGGAATATCACTAGTTATCTGTAGTATTGATCGCTTTGTCCCGTTGTATCGAGCATTAAAAATACAGCAACCAAAACGGCATAATTCATTTTTAAGCAGACAACGACTTTTCAGTAAAACAGCTGTTGTGTCAGAAGAAGAGAAGGAAACATTGGTAAGCAGTCTAAAAAAACAACGTTATAATATTGTGAATAAGGATGGAAATATATTAGCTGAAAAAAATAGATTTTCTCGTTGGGGTCCTTATGTTAACCATATTGGATTGATTATCATTCTTATTGCAGCTATTCTACGAATGACTCCATTTTTTTATTTAGATGAATATGTTTGGGTAAGAGAAGGAGAACAAAAAGTCATTCCAGGAACGAATAATGAATATTACATTGAAAATAAACGTTTTTTATTAGAAGTATATGAGGAAGATGATGAACGTTTTAAAGATGCAATGGAAAGAATGGGGGAACAAGTACATAAAAATTATCAAACAGATTTAATAATCTATAAAACGGTTGGTGAAACTGTTGTTGGAAAAGAACCGGAGTTAGAGAAAGTTACAGAAAGCTCCATCCAACTAAACGCTCCATTAAAAATAGATGGTTATACATTATACCAGTCTGGTTTCCAGGAAAATGAATTTTCAAAAATGAAATTTAAACTGTATGAAACAGCAGATGAAGACCAGAATTCTCTAGGTGAAATAACAGTTGATTTAACATCGCCTGAGCAGACTTATGAACTTGAAAACGGTATAAAGGTCGAGGTTAGTCAATACTATCCGGATTATGTTTTGGAAGATGGGGAGCCACGTTCAGTTTCTAAGTTTCCAAGAAATCCAGCATTTGTTTTTAATGTCATCCCTCCAGATGAAGATAAAGGAGAAATTAGTTTCGTAGGAATAGGTAAAAACATCGATGCTACTGGCGAAAATAAATATAAATTAGGCATCGTAGATTTTGAAATGCGCTATGCTAGTGGGATCACTGTTCGTCAAGATTATACATTACCGTTTTTTATTCTAGGAGCAGCTATTTTTATGATTGGGGTAATCCAAGGAATGTACTGGCAACATCGTAGAATATGGATTAATCCACAAGATGAAGGTATATTACTTGCCGCACATACAAATAAAAACTGGTTCGGTCTGAAAAAAGATATTGAAAAAGCAATTGCTGGAACGAATATTCAAATGGTCATTGACCAAGAAGAAGAAAAAGAGGCCTAGGAGGTTTATTTATGAGTGATTTAACAAGTATTAGCAGTACTGCACTTTATACTGCTTTTATTGTTTATTTAATTGCCACTGTGTTCTTTGGTGCAACAATTAAAGATAAAAGAACAGCGGATATGTCAAAAAAAGGAATCGCTGGAACGATCGCAATTACATTGACGATAATTGGTTTTATCGCCCAACTTGTTTACTTTTTTACACGTTGGGCGGCAGGAGGACACGCTCCTGTTAGTAATATGTTTGAGTTTGTAACATTTTTAGGAATGAGTTTAGTTCTAGCATTTATTATCATTTATTTTATTTATAGGCTAAGTGTTTTGGGTTTGTTTGCACTCCCAATAGCAATGTTAATCATTGCATATGCAAGTATGTTCCCAACTGAAATCTCACCATTAGTACCGTCTTTACAGAGTCATTGGTTGTTTATTCATGTTATTACGGTATCTCTTTCGCAGGGAGTTTTAGCAGTTAGCTTTGTAGCGGGATTAATTTATTTAATTAAAACTATTGATCAATCCGTTTTTAGTATGAAAACATTTGGACTAGAGTTCATATTGTTTGCATTAATTTTAATGCTTGGTTTCGTTGTTTCATCAGTAACTTTTAACTTTTTGGACTATCAAGCTGAAATTGAGTATGAGGAACCGAATTACGAAAAGTTCAAGGATGAAACTCGTGTCAATATAAAACCTGAAGAAATTGCAGTGTATAACAAACCTGCAATCGTAGGACCTAAACACGGTGTTATGCTAACAGAGGATAAGATGAAACCTATTATCCATATTCCAGAATGGATGAAAGGAAAGGACGCGGCAACTAAATTAAATACAGTCATTTGGTCTATTTTAGCCGGTACAATTATTTATGGTTTAATTCGTCTTGTCATTCGAAAAAGAATTGGGGCTTGGGTTCAACCATTTTTGAAAAATGTGAGACCTAACCTCGTTGATGAAATAATGTACCGTTCGGTGGCGATCGGGTTTCCGCTGTTCACGTTAGGAGGGCTTATCTTCGCTGCAATATGGGCGCAAATTGCTTGGGACAGATTCTGGGGATGGGATCCTAAAGAAGTATGGGCGTTAATTACATGGTTCTTTTATGCCGCTTTCTTGCATTTACGCCTGTCGCGTGGATGGCACGGAGAGAAATCTGCTTGGCTTGCGGTCATAGGATTCGCCATTATTATGTTCAATATTATTGTAGTTAACTTAGTGCTTGCAGGATTACATTCTTATGCATAGCAGTAACTAAAATTTATACATTTAAGCTATATTCGTTTATACTAGAGGTAGATAGTAATAGAGGAGGTTTCTTCTTAATGGATGATAATAAAACAGTGTTAGTAGTTGATGATGAAGAAAGAATTAGAAGATTAATTCGCATGTATTTAGAACGAGATAATTTTATTGTTGAAGAAGCTGAAAATGGTAAAGAAGCGTTAGATCTAGCACTTGAAAATAATTATGATGTCATCCTTTTAGATATAATGATGCCTGAAATGGATGGTATTGAAGTTTGTAAAGAATTAAGAAAAGAAAAGATGACTCCTGTAATTATGTTAACTGCAAAAGGAGAAGAATCAAATCGTGTACAAGGGTTTGAAGTGGGTGCAGATGATTATATTGTTAAACCATTTAGTCCAAGAGAAGTAGTATTACGCGTGAAAGCAGTTTTACGTAGGACGAGTAGTTCAAACCTTCAAGATGGATCTAGTTCTTCTAATAATTTAATCGTTTTTCCACATTTAACTATTGATCTTGATGCATACAGAGTGACTTCCAATGATCAGGAAATACAGCTTACACCAAAAGAGTACGAGTTACTCGTTTTCTTGGCCCAATCACCTGATAAAGTATACAAACGTGAAGATCTTTTAAAAGAAGTCTGGCAATATGAATTTTTTGGCGATTTAAGAACTGTCGATACACATGTAAAGCGATTGCGTGAGAAACTAACCAATGTTTCGAAAGAAGCCGCCAAAATGATTGTTACAGTATGGGGTATCGGCTATAAATTAGAGGTTGAGAATAAATAATGTTTTGGCGTAGTGTAGTAGGTAAACTAGCAATAACTATTTTATTGCTAGTTTCTTTTGTATTATTTATCCTCACCATTTTATTGTTAGAATTTTTTGAAGGATTTCACGTACAGGAAGCGGAAAAAGCACTAGTTCAATCAGCATCAAAAATTTCGATGGTAGTAGAAGAACATGACGAAAAGTCTTTGATCCGAGAAATGGTGGAAAGTGTAAAGGATCCAACGAGTAGAGTGATAATTTATTTTGAAGATGGAGAAATCTGGGCGTCAAATACAACGAACGAACATTTGTTAAATTTGGATGCGATTTCCCCTGAGAATAATCCTGATTTAAAGCAAGTAGTAGAGGAACATCGGGCATATAACGAGAAAATGACTATTTTAGAAGATGAAGCTGAAATTATGGTCATCGGTATACCGATCGAAAAAAAGGGCGGAACTATATTTGTTTTTCAATCATTGGACGTTATTAATCAAACAAAAGCTGAAACGACTAAAATTATTTTTGTCGCCGCTGCAATTGCAATTGTATTGACGACAATTTTTGCATTTTTCCTTTCAACAAGAATTACCGCTCCGCTCATTCGAATGAGAGAAGCCGCTATTGATTTGGCTAAAGGTCAGTTTAATACGAAAGTTCCTGTTGTAACTCATGATGAGATAGGTGAACTGGCGATTGCTTTCAACCGAATGGGAAAACAGTTGAACTTTCATATTGACGCTTTAAGGCATGAGAAAGAGCAACTTTCAAGTATTGTAAATTCTATGGCTGATGGAGTAATCACGTTAACAAGGGAAGGAAGAATTATTGTTATTAATCCACCTGCCAAAAAATTTATCGAGGATTGGAATTTTGAAAATAATGTTTTAACGACGGATGAATCTGAAAATCAGCTTCCACACGAGGTTAAATCAATTTTACAAAAGGTAATTAAAGAAGAAAAAGAAGTTTTACAGGAGTTGAATCTCCAAGGGCGAGATTGGGTAATGATCATGACTCCTCTCTATGATAAATCGTATATTCGTGGTGCAGTGGCAGTAATAAGGGATATGACAGAAGAACGTCAAATTGATAAATTGAGAAAAGACTTTATTTCGAATGTTTCTCACGAACTTCGCACACCAATTGCACTGTTGCAAGGATATAGTGAGGCAATCGTTGATGATATCGCTGAGTCAACGGAAGAAAAAAATGAGTTAGCTAAAATAATTCATGAAGAATCGCTTCGGATGGGACGGCTCGTAAATGAGTTGTTAGATATTGGTCGGATGGAAGCGGGACATATGGAATTAAATTTAGAAACCATCGACGCTGAACAGTTTACTAGTCGAATCTACAAAAAGTTTATTGGTATGGCGGAAGAATATAATATAGAATTACGTTTGACAAAAGAGATCGAAAAGAATATGATTACAATTGACCAAGATCGAATTGAGCAAGTTTGTACCAACCTAATTGACAATGCACTCGGCCATACGAAGTCGGGAGGATATGTACATATCCTCGTACGTTCTCAAGATCAACATTTTTATGTTGAAGTTGAAGATAATGGTTCTGGAATTCCTGAAGAAGATCTTTCATTTATATTTGAAAGGTTTTATAAAGCAGATAAATCAAGAACACGTAATGACAAGAAAAAAGGTACTGGACTAGGACTTGCAATTGCCAAACATATTGTATCTGCGCATAAAGGAATCATTTCAGTTAAAAGTAAGGTGAATGAAGGTACAACGTTTAGTTTTAAAATTCCACAGTAATAATGATAAAATTGAATAGGAGACTTTGGTGTGTATACATATTTGTATACTTAAATGGGAATCTAGTGAAAATCTAGAACTGTCCTCGCAACTGTAAGTAATGACGAACTAGGCGTGAAACCACTGTACTTGTACGGGAAGGTGCCTAAAGTAGGATGAATTACAAGTCAGTAGACCTGCCAAACTCTTCAAATTTCATTGACGCTTCGGGGGTAAGGCATCAATCTATATTCATTATTTACATGCAAACCCTCTTGGTGTTTGCATTTTTTATTTTTCAGAAGCTGTTTTCAAACGATAGCTCTTGTCACAAATTCTGTAAATTGTGCAGTTAAATCGCCGTTGATTTTCGCTACGGACAGTACGCTTTCCGCGGGCACGGCTTCAGCCTCCGAAGCAGAAACCCACTGCTTCTGAGTCTTCAGACACGTGCTTTTCCCGCAGGAGTCGACTGCCCTTCACTACAATCAACTAGATGGGTGAATACCCCGGTATAGAACATTTATCATCACTGCACCAGCGGAGGAAATACACGGAGTCCTGCAGGAGGAAAGGCCTAGGTGAGACAACGCAGTGCGCAGCACAAGAAAGCTCATCAGCCGCCTGCGGAAAGCGTAATGTATTTCCGTAGCGGCAGGTCAATTCCTATCCAAATTTACTGCATAGTTTACATCTACTACAAAGTAGATAACAAAATTTACAATGCTTTTTATGATAAGGAGAATGAAATGATGAAAAAATGGATGTTATCTTTATTTACTATTTTCTCAGCACTGGTATTGGTTGTTGGATGTTCTAATGATACAGCAACACCTACCCAAGACGAAGCAAAAGAAGAAACACCAGGGACATCGGAAACAACAGAAGTACAAGAGGAAGTTATTACAGTAACGATTTCGAAAGATGAAGGGGAAGAAGTACTGTCAGAAAAAGAAATAGCAATTGAAGAAAATGATATCTTAATGGATGTTATGAAAGAAAATTATGATATTGAAGAAGATAATGGATTTATTACTTCCATTGACGGGGTTGCTCCAGAAGAAGGAGAAGAGAAAGCATGGATGTATTTTGTGAATGATGAAATGGCAATGGTTGGTGCAGCAGAATATGAATTAGAAGCTGGGGACAAAATCGTTTTCGATTTACAAGCATGGGAATAATAGTTTGAATACGTATAAATTAACCTTGTTAGCTATTTTTGCTGCACTTGGCATAGTGGGTCGTGCTGCTCTAGCATTTATACCAAATGTTCAACCAGTCACAGCACTAATTATTATCTGTGGAATATTACTTGGTCCTGTTTCGGCTCTATTATTGTCGTTAATTGTAACGTTCCTTTCGAATATGCTGTTAGGAATGGGAATCTGGACAGTATGGCAAATTGTCACTTGGGGATTAATTGGTATTATTTGCGGATTACTTGGAAAGGTATTTAAAAAAATACATACCGTCGTTATCGTATTTATTGGAATAATTAGTGGCTACTTCTATGGATTTATTATTTCACTAACGACTTACCAGGTAACAGGGAAGTTTTGGCCATATTATATTTTAGGATTACCGTTTGATACGTATCATGCAATTGGAAATGCAGTTTTTATTATCTTATTATATCCGATAATAACTCATCTTTTGAGAAAATATGCAAATGATCGCTTTTGTATTCAACAACAACTTTAATGAATAATAAATAAAAAAATGATAAACCCGAATAATGGATTTTGCTTATAAAGTCCTTATTTGGGATTTTTTTATTATAAAGAAGTTATTTATTTCGGATTCGCCATTCTTATAGTAGAATTGAATTAGAAAAGGGGTGCTTAGTTATTGTTTCAACATGTATTATTAACTTGTCAAAATAAAATGCAAAAAGAGCGTTCAATTTCAGCAGTATATTATTTACTGCAAGGAAAACAATCTATTCAAACGATTCAAGATGCTCAGTTATTTGGGCTAACTGAATATTATGGTGTTTATAAGAATCTTACTAAACGTCGTTTTTTTGTGTTTGTAAACAAACTTGTGGAACAAAAGCTACTTCAACCCTCAACAAATACTAACTTTTATTACATAACAGACAAAGGGAAAAAAAGATTTGCAGGATCCGCAAATAACCTGGCATATTTGTCCGGTTTTCGTTTTCGACAGTTTGATCAAACTTTCTTTTGCAGGCTGTTATTATTAATTCAAGTATTAACAAATAGCAAAAAGCGAAATTTTACTTACATACCTATTATCGAAAATATAGATATCGAAAATTGGGTAAAAATGTATTATCAACATGTTAAAGAAGATATTGATAACTATTTAAAAAGATTACATGATGAGCTTACGTCTATATTGAAACAACTTCCGTTTAACCAACCATCTGTATTTTTGGATCAAATTACTAGTTATCATATCGTTGGTCTTACGGCAAATCAAACCGCTAAGAAACTACAAATGAATGAAGAAGATATTCACCTTATCACTACAAATGTTATTCATTTGATGTTAGCGACAATTATAAAGCAACAACAGAAATATCCATATCTTTATTCAATCGGCAAAGATTTATTTTCACAAATACTCCTAACGCAATCAGCAGATAGAACTCGCAATTTGTTGGAGCAACAATATACAATAGAAGAAATTGCTCAAATCCGTAATTTGAAAATAAACACTATTTATGATCATGTTGTTGAAATTGCGTTATCCGATCAAAATTTTTCTTTAATTCCATATATTTCTAAGGTCGATCAACAAGAAATTATTCAAGCAATCAGACGTATAAATTCCTATAAATTAAAAGACATAAAAGAAGCTGTGAATGAAAATATTAGTTATTTTCAAATTCGTCTTGTCTTAACACAAATAAATAATTTTAATAGTGGAAGTGTAATCGATGAGTCAATACGATAAAGATTTACATACTTATTTGCGAGAAATTTTTAAGCATGACAATTTTCAAGAGGGCCAAAAGGAGATTATTACGGATATTTTAAAAGGAAATGATGTTTTAGGAATTTTAAGAACAGGTTCTGGGAAATCACTTTGTTATCAGTTACCTGCAATCATGCTTCCAGGGGTAACTATTGTTGTCTCACCGCTTATTTCTTTAATGATTGATCAAGTAAGGCAAGTTAAATCTTATTACTATAAAGAAGTTGTAGCGATACACAGTTTTCAAAATAAAGAAGAACGTAGAAAGATTTTATCCCGATTATCCCATTATAAACTTATTTATGTTTCACCAGAGCTTCTGCAACAGGAAGAGTTTATTCGAACGTTACAAAAAATTGAAGTGAGTTTAGTTGTAATTGATGAGGCTCATTGTATTTCTCAATGGGGTTACGATTTTAGACCAGACTTTTTACGATTAACCAATGTAATAAAAGATCTCGGAAACCCACCTATTTTAGCACTAACAGGTACAGCAACTCCAGAAGTACAACAGGATATTATAATCAACTTGGATCGTCAAGCGATGAAACGTCATATTTATCCAATGGACAGGGAAAATATTTCTTTGTTGCTTTATCGTGTAAATGGATCCGAAGATGATAAGCTAAACTATTTAAGTTCACTTATTTCAACTTATCAACAACCTACTATTGTTTATTTTTCAAGCAGAAAATTAACTGAAAAAATAGCGTCGATACTGTCGCAAAGAATCCCTGATAAAAAAATTGCTTATTACCATGGAGGTATGGAAAACAATGATCGTCTAAAAATTCAACAACAATTTATGAATGAACAATTAGATGTCATTTGTTGTACAAGTGCATTTGGAATGGGAATTAATAAAAAAAATATACGGCTTGTCATTCACTATCATCTACCGACACAAATCGAATCCTATATTCAAGAGATTGGGAGAGCTGGAAGAGATGGAAAAGAAAGTCTTAGTATCCTGTTATATAAGGAAGGGGATATCCATGTTCCGTTACAAATCATTGAAAATGAACTGCCCACAAAGAAAGAAATAGCTTTTGTAATGAATCAGCTTTATTTATTGTATCAAAAAGGGAAGACGACCATACCCACTAGTGATGATAAGCTAGAAGAAATATTTCAACTACCAATCACAAAATGGAGATTTTTACACTATCAATTTGAATCACATGGTATGATGAAAGGGAATATAATTCAGTTTGATAAAAAACATTGGCAGGAAATATTTCAAAAGATTAATCGGTTTTGTACAATAAGAAGAAATTTAAAATATGAACGTTTGGATGAGCTGATTAATTGGGTGAATTCGAAAGATTGTCTCCGAAACGAATTATATAAGAGTTTTCAACATAAAGTTCCTAAAAAAGATACGCAATGTTGTAGTAATTGTGGTTTTTCATTTGAAGAATGGGAAAAATCACTTCATCCGATCAAAAAGGAAAAAATAAATACTTCATCTTGGCAACATCAATTGGCAGATTTATTATTAATAGGGGAATGATATGAAACAATCAGAAATTATAAAAAACATGTCCGCTGAAGAAGTTAAGAATCAATTATTATTAACACAAGGTTGCTTTTTTTTACTAAGTATTTTTTTAAGTTATTTTTTATTTGATCATATTGCAGATTGGTTCCTTTATTTTTCGGTAGATTTGAAAGCAATTTTACTTTTTGGTATATTTTCGGCGATATTAATTGTCGTAATCGAGATCGTTTTGTATTCGTTTTTACCTAGTCGTTACTTTGATGACGGTGGCATCAATGAAAAAGTTTTTAAAAATCAATCGATCGGAAACATATTTCTTATTGCAATTGTTGTTGCGATTTCAGAAGAATTTCTGTTTCGAGGAGTCATTCAAACATCATTTGGTTATATATTTGCGAGCACTTTATTCGTCCTCGTTCATTTTCGTTATCTGAAAAAACCTGTTCTTTTAGTTTTAGTTATTATAATTAGTTTTTATCTTGGGTATGTTTTTGAAATAACGAAAAACTTATATGTAGTTATTGCATTTCATTTTGTTGTCGACTTTTTACTTGGAATCTTTATGAAATATAAAAAGTGAGGTGCTTTCTTTTGAAACTTGACCATGAGGAAAATCAGGCGGAAAAACTATCTCAATTATTTGCTGACGTGGTAAATCAATCGGAAGAAAATAAAGCTAATGAAACGAAAGACAAGGCAGATGATTTTGTCGAAGTCGACGTATTAAATCTCCCGCCAAGGAGTGAGGTACATAAAACACCGAAACGAAAGTTATATATTCATTTAGGTTCTCCTTTTACAAGGTTGCTAACTGTATTAGTAATTTTAGTTATTATTATCGGTATTATCTATTTTATTGCAGGGGAACAAATTCTTTTATTTTTCAGTTAACCCAGAATGGGGGCTTTAAAATTGTACATCGTTTTTTTGACTATTTTATTTATTAGTGTTAGTTTCCTAGGCTATATGTTTTTTAAAGCCCACAACGATCATATTGTCTATGAATCAATTGAATTTCAAGAAATCCCGGAATCATTTAGAGGGTTTAATATTTTTTTCATTTCAGATATACACAGAAGAAAGATTAAAGAGTCTACGATTGAAAAGATTGATCAACATATTGACCTCATTATTATTGGGGGAGACTTAATTGAACGTGGTGTACCTTTAGAAAGAATGCGGCAAAATATCATTAAACTAAAAAAATGGAGGGCTCCCATATATTTTATCTGGGGAAACAATGATTTCGAAACAAATATAAATAAAATGAAACATATTTTAATGCAAGAAAATGTAATTATGTTAGAAGATAAAATAGTTTCTATTTACAAAGATAATGAAAAAATAAAGCTGATTGGATTAAAATATTATGAAGACCGATATGCGGAACATTCGGTTAATTGGAATGAGTTAAAAGATGATTTTACAATTTTGTGTACACATAAGCCTAGTGCTTTTTATGAATTAAATGAAGCAGTTAAAAAACAAATTAATGTGATTTTCGCAGGTCATACGCACGGTGGACAAATTCGGATTTTTGGTTTTGGATTTTATAAAAAAGGAGGCACATTTTCGTATCAAGGATCAACAGTTATTATTTCAGAAGGATATGGGTACACGATGCTACCACTACGTTTAGGAACCAGAGCCGAATGCCATGTAGTTTCTTTGCAACAAAATAGTACAAATGCTTAATCCGGTCATATACTACTATAGTAGAGAGTTTAAAAAAATGATATTATGAAATAAAGAAAAAATAAATTATAGATAGGTTAGGAGTGGACACGTTGAAAATAGCTGTCCTTTATGGTGGGATTTCAAAAGAGCGAGATGTTTCTATTTCATCAAGTAAGGGAATAATAGACGCATTAAAAGCAAATGGTCATGAAGTGATTGGAATTGACTTTCATCCCGATCGTTTACATGAAATAATTGAATTAAACGTTGATTTAGTTTTTATTAGTCTTCATGGTAAGTTTGGAGAAGATGGATCGATACAAGGGTTATTAGAAATGTTAAATATTCCTTATGTAGGATCGGGAGTAATGGCCTCAGCAGTTGCTATGGATAAATTCAAAGCAAAACAGTTATTTAAAGTTGTAAATATACCAATTGCGAGAGGTGAGCGATACCGAGTAACCGATCAGACAAATATAAATGATCTTGTTGAAAAAATTCATCATAATTTTGAGTTACCGTTTGTTGTAAAACCAAATCGCGAAGGGTCAACACTCGGTCTTACGATTGTAACCAATAAAGACCAGACAGAACAGGCAATTAAAAAAGCGGTTCAAAGTGATGAGTTTATTTTAGTTGAACAATTTATCAAAGGAAAAGAGTTAACTGTTCCTGTAATGGGAAAAATGAATGAGGAAATTGCTTTACCTATTATTGAAATCATTCCTAAAAATGAATTGTATGATTATGAATCAAAATATGCAGAAGGTGGCAGTGAACATATCATTCCTGCACAAATTAGTGAGGAACTTACCACAAAAATAAAAGAATTTGCGGTCAAAGCACATCAAGTGTTAGGTTGTGAAACATACTCCAGAGCAGATTTTTTATTAACAGATGAAGGAGTACCGTATATATTAGAGGTGAATACTTTACCTGGTATGACACCGACGAGTCTTTTTCCTGATTCTGCACGCACAAATAATATCTCTTATAATGAAATGATTGAGACGCTAGTGCAATTAACAGTCAATTAAAATGTAGTTCATTACCCTTTGGCTGATAAATCAATCGTTTCAAGTAATTTTGGATTGCATAATTGACTTAAAGGTGTATACTAATCACAAAGAACAGCTATTATTTACATTTATATGTTATTCATAGGAGGTAAACTAATGGTAGCCGATAAAGCAGCAGATTCCAGTAAAGAAGAAAACGAAAAAACGAATATTTTAACATCGACAAGGGCTGTTGTAAAAGAAGCTTTGGATAAGTTAGGTTATCCAAATGAAGTTTATGAACTATTAAAAGATTCTCTCCGAATGCTAAAGGTTAGAATTCCTGTACGTATGGATGATGGTTCGATCAAAGTGTTTACCGGATTTCGAGCTCAACATAATGATGCAGTTGGACCGACAAAAGGTGGGGTTAGGTTTCACCCTGATGTAACTGAAACAGAAGTTAATGCCTTAGCAATTTGGATGAGTTTAAAAGCAGGTATTGTAGATTTACCTTATGGTGGTGGTAAAGGTGGTATTATTTGTGACCCACGTGAAATGTCATTCCGAGAACTCGAAAATTTAAGTAGAGGGTATGTCCGGGCAATTAGCCAATTCGTTGGGCCAACGAAAGATATACCAGCCCCTGATGTTTTTACAAATTCACAAATAATGGCGTGGATGATGGATGAGTATAGCCGAATTGACGAATTCAATAATCCTGGTTTTATTACTGGAAAACCGATAGTCCTAGGTGGTTCGCATGGTCGAGAATCTGCTACAGCTAAAGGTGTAACAATTTGCATTGAAGAAGCTGCTAAAAAACGTGGTTTTGAGCTAGAAGGAGCAAGAATTGTCGTTCAAGGTTTTGGAAATGCAGGAAGCTTTTTATCCAAATTCCTTCATGAAGCCGGCGCAAAAGTAGTTGGTATCTCTGATGCTTATGGTGCCTTGCACGATCCTGAAGGTTTGGATATTGATTACCTTTTAGATCGTCGTGATAGTTTTGGAACTGTCACTACGTTATTTAAAGATACGATAACTAACGAAGAGTTACTTGAGTTAGATTGTGATATATTAGTACCGGCTGCGGTCCAAAATCAAATTACAGAAAAAAACGCTCATAATATTAAAGCAGATATTATCGTCGAAGCAGCCAATGGACCGACCACAATGGAAGCTACTAAAATATTGACAGAACGTGGAAAATTACTTGTACCAGATGTGTTAGCTTCTTCAGGTGGTGTAACTGTTTCATACTTTGAATGGGTTCAAAATAATCAAGGATATTACTGGCCAGAAGAGGAAGTAGAAGAAAAGTTGTATGAAGTGATGAAAAAATCATTTGATACAATTTATAATACTGCCCAAACTAGAAATGTAAATATGCGTTTAGCTGCCTACATGGTTGGAGTTAGAAAAATGGCAGAAGCATCTAGATTTCGCGGTTGGGTATAAATATTTAATAATTTGACCCCTATGAAAGAATAAATAGGGGTCTTTTATAATGGTCTAAATTTTTTTGTAAAGGGGAGCTACGGGTGATAGAACATACGATAATCGTTGGAGCTGGCCCATGTGGTCTATCATGTGCACTTGAGTTACAACGATATAACATAAAACCGCTTATAATAGAGAAAGGAAATATAGTCGAAACAATTTATCGATTTCCAACCCATCAGACCTTTTTCAGTACAAGTAAAAATTTGGAGATCGGCGACTTTCCTTTTGTTACTGACAAGTTTAAACCTGTACGAAATGAAGCTTTAGCGTATTACCGGGAAGTTGTTAAGCGTAACGAACTTCGAATAAATCCTTTTGAAACAGTAACGAATATTATGAAAAAAGATGACCTGTTTTATCTTTATACAAATAAAAACGGTCAAGAAATACAATATATTGCCAAACATGTTATCATTGCAACAGGTTATTATGATCAACCTCAATATTTAAACATAGCAGGAGAAAACCTCCCTAAAGTTATGCATTATTTTAAAGAAGGCCACCCATATTATAATACAGATGTTGTAATTATTGGTGGGAAAAATTCGGCAGTAGATGCTGCACTAGCTCTTTATAAGGCAGGAGCAAATATAACCGTCCTGTACCGTGGATCAACGTATTCAAAAAGTATTAAACCATGGATTTTACCAGATTTTGATTCGCTTGTTCAAAAAGGTCGAATCTCCATGGAGTTTAATGCAATTGTGACCGAAATAACTGAAAATAACGTAATATACCGTGTTAACAATGAAGTAAAACATATTAAAAATGATTTTGTATTTGCAATGACAGGGTATCAACCGAATATTTCTTTTTTAAAAAAGATTGGTGTAAATGTAGATAATACAACAGGTAAACCTGAAAAGGATGAAAATACATTTGAAACAAACATTCCTAATTTGTATGTTGCTGGAGTAATAATTTCCGGCTTTAATGGGAACGAAACTTTTATCGAGAATGGCAGATGGCACGGAAAGGCAATTGCAGCGTCAATATTAAAGAAAGACTAGGACAAAAAGTGTTTTCTTCGTAGAAAATTCGAACGAATATAAACTTCTCTTGGAAAAAGTTTGTATTATTGTGCGGATTTTTTTGTTGCTTTTAAACTTATTTGCACAATAATCCATAAACTGTGCAGTAACTTAAGATGATAAGTTATCGGTCAACTTCGCTACTGCACCGTTGATTTCCGCCTCCGGGCAGTTCGCTTTCCGCGGGCACGGCTTCAGCCTCTGAAGCAGAAAACCACTGCTTCTGAGTCTTCAGACACGTGCTTTTCCCGCAGGAGTCGACTGCCCTCCGGCTCCAATCAACAATAAAGATAGTAGTAACAAACTGTGCAGAGCCGTTTACCAAACATACCCAGCGAAGGAAATACACGGAGACTCCTGTGGGAGGACAGGCCTAGGTGAGACCCAAGTGCGTAGCACGATGGGGCTCAACAGCCGCCCACGGAAAGCGTAGTGTATTTCCGTAGCGGTATTCTGCTTTGTGACTGCGTTCATTTTTACACAGCGGAATTGATCTGGTTTTTAAATTTTCACTACTGCACAGTATCCTTCAACTATCTATTAGTAACGAAATAATGGCGCAGTTTATTTCCTTTATGCAAAAATGCCCTACATTATTAAAGTTATTAAATTAATGATTTGAGATATCAATCCGAGTATCTGTTAATACTCACTTTATTGGTACGTAAGTTGATAATATTTATTCATGAGAGTAGCGCTTTGAGAGTTTTTCCTTATGAGAATTAAACACTTCTTCTAAAGAGATATTATATTTATTGGCAATTATAATGACGTTACCCAACACATCTCCTAACTCTTCTACTAAATCTTCTCTATTTTCCATATAGGATTCCGTTTTTTCGTCTGGCCGATCCCTCCCAATCTCAAGAGCTCTTATGGCTTGTGCTACTTCTCCAGTTTCCTCCGCTAAAAAGCCAATCCGAATAAAGATGTCTAGTTCAGACCAGCCTCTATTTTCATAATAATCATTTACCCATTGTTGAAATTCAGTTACATCCATTTTTTAGCACTCCTTAAATTTCACTACTATAAAGTTTAACAAATCATGAAGACTTCTGTATAATATAAACGCTGAATCCGATAAGGGGGCTTCTTTATGAAAAGTATAGCTGTATTTTGCGGTTCCAGTGCTGGAGCATCTAATGTATATATAGAAACCGCGAGAAAATTTGGGGAAGAACTAGTCAAACGCGATATTACACTTGTTTATGGTGGTGCAAGTGTTGGGGTAATGGGAGCTGTTGCCGATGCTGTCTTAGAAGATGGTGGACAAGTCATTGGGATTATGCCTAGTTTTTTGGAGAAAAGAGAAATATCTCATAAAAGATTATCAGAATTGATTGTTGTTGATTCTATGCATGAAAGAAAGGCTAAAATGGCAGAGCTGGCAGATGGCTTTGTCGCTTTACCAGGTGGACCAGGCACATTAGAGGAATTCTTTGAAATTTTTACATGGGCTCAATTAGGCCTTCATCAAAAACCTTGTGGTCTTCTAAACATTAATCATTACTTTGCTCCTCTTGTTGAACTGTTTAATCATATGACCAGAGAACAATTTTTACACGAAAAGTACCGTTCGATGGCACTTGTAGATGTTGAACCAAGTCAATTACTTGATAAGTTTGATTCTTATGAAGCCCCAACCGTAAAAACGTATCTTAATGAAAAACAGATTTAAAAGCATAACAACAGACCAAACTACAAGCATATGGTCTGTTGTTAATCCAACTAAAATTGAGCCTAAGCACGGAAAATCAAGGTTAATAAATAACAAACCAACTTGATGAAAGAAATTGGTTTCTATATTTTTGGGAACGAGCGACATTATCATGACTCTAGGCGAAAAATTTACGAATACCGTATTTGCTATTTGTGGAGGGCTTCTGTCAACATTGAAAAATAAATCAACATTAGGATACAATAAGATTCAACTATTCTTCCTAGCCTACAAATAATTTTAGAAAGGAAAGTTATCTATATGATGAAGAAAAATGAACAAGTTTTCGTTGCAAGCGAATTTGCTCCTTTGAAAAGAGTTGTTCTAGCGCAATCACAATTTTCTGTACCTACCGAAGAAAATATGCAGAGTGATCAGTTCTTAACGGAAGATTCATTAGCAGTATTAAAAAATGCATACGGTAAAGATATCACAGATGCTTTACCAGAGGTACAAAAAAAGTGGGAAAATGAAAAGGAGAACTTTGAAAAACTGCTTAAAAAATATGGAGTTGAAGTAATCCGTCCTCGACTACTTACTGAAGATGAAAAAAACGACGCAAAAGAAAAGGGCTACAGCAATTTCTTTGCAAGAGATCCTTTCTTTGTTATAGGGAAAATGATTATTGAAGGAAGTATGAAATTTAATCACAGAAAAAAAGAAGTTATGCCCATACGACATATTTTAGAACAAGAAGCAGAGCAGAATGAGTGCCTTTATTTATCTGTACCACAGGCAGATAGATTAGGTGATTTTTTTGATATGAAAGGCCCTTTTCTTGAAGGCGGTGATGTTTTAGTCCTGAACAAAGAAATTTTCGTTGGTACGTCTGGGCTTGCTTCTAATCACGAAGGAATAGTGTGGTTGAGGAACTTTGTGTCAAACTTCGGGTATACAGTCACGGAAGTACCACTTCATTCTAAAATATTACATTTAGACTGTGCTCTAAGTCTGGTCAAAGATGGATTAATGATTGTTTGTGAAGAAGCCTTTCTCGAAGGTATTCCAGAGTCTTTAAAAGAATGGGATAGAATATCTGTTTCTTTCAATGATGCACAAAGATTAATAACAAATGGATTACCTTTAAATGAAGAAGTATACGTAGCTGACATGGAATTTCAACCAATAATTGGTGAGCAATTATCCAAGAAAGGGATAATGGTTGAATACATCGATTACAGTGTGTCTAGAAGCTTTGGTGGGTCATTTCGCTGTACGACACAACCTCTATTACGAATGAATGAGTAAATCTAATAAAATGTAGTGCTGTGGGTTTCAAGATGCATATAAAGGTCTTTGAAATCAACTTTCGAGGACATCAGTTTTATAAAACCAAACTTGATTAGTCGGAAAAGAATCCATTTTGATCAATCTTTTTGCAAAATTGATTCTTTTTATTTATTGTAAAATGTGGGGGTGAGAGGTGTTTATGATCAAAGACTTCTGTGGCTTCCAGTAAGATTACAGCCTCATCAGTTGATAAATTTGTAGCAGCCACTCTTCCAGATGAATAGATTTACCTTAGAGATTAATCATCCCCCAACTTGTAGTGCGCTTGTGCTTACGGTAGAGAATAGCGGTTAATCATTCCCCAACTTGATGTTCCTTCGCGCTTACGGTAATAAATAGCGGTTAATCATTCCTCAACTCGCTGTGCACTCGTGCTTACGAATGATAAAGGCTGTTGTTCCCGTCTAATCAATCTTCATGACTTCCCCATAGACCTTCTCTGAGGCTAAATACCTCATCATACAGTTCCAAAATCTTTTGATAAAAAATAACTCCCATTAAAAATAATGTCACACTTTTAGTGAATCATTAATTTTACAAGGAGGTATGGTCTAGTAAATAGCTTTTCATTCACTGGTACATTTTGTGTCATAGTTGATACAAAATGTCACTAGTGTTTTTTTATTTTCATTAGCTGTAATCATGATTATTATCTAAAAATAAATTAATAGCGTTAAATATATTTTACTGTTTTATAATATAAGTTTTTCAATATTCCTTTTACTATTTTGAAAAAATGTTCTTATTAATGCATAAAAAGGATATTAAATCAAAAAATACAATTGCAACACTATTAATTAATTGGAGGAAAGAGAATG
>NZ_JBPPZG010000012.1:0-933 GCF_051918545.1 Pseudogracilibacillus amylolyticus (SeqCode)
ATGGAACAATTTGGTTATATCGGTGTATTTATTTTGATGGCATTGGAAAATCTGTTCCCACCAATTCCGTCAGAAGTAATTTTATTATTTGGGGGATTTTTGACGACCTATTCTAAGCTAACACTATTTGGGGTAATTATTACTGCTTCAACAGGGTCTATTATTGGTGCAATTATTTTATACGGTTTAGGAAAAGTACTGAATATCACGCGGATGGAAAAAATAGTTGATAGATGGGGACATGTGCTTCGATTAAAAAAAGAGGATTTACATAAAGCAAATAAGTGGTTTGAAAAATATGGCTACTGGACTGTCCTTTTTTGCAGAATGATTCCGATTGTGCGTAGTCTTATTTCCATCCCTGCTGGCATGGCAGGAATGAAGTTTTGGGTGTTTTTACTTTTTACAATGATTGGGACAGGCATTTGGAATACGGTTTTAGTAATAACGGGAGCTTTATTAGGAAGGTCTTGGACTGACATCCTTCAATTTTTAACGGTCTATTCCTTTGTAGCTTATATTTTAATCGCTGTTGTCTTCCTCTTAATGTTAGTATTCTTCTTTAGAAGAGGAAGAAATTAATTCAAACGGAATGTACGAAAAAATTTAAAATGATCAAAATTAAGCGATAAGGATGTTTTTATTGAGATTAAGATATATAATATATGTTAATATATAGGTGCAGCAGGGGTTGAGTATGTGACAGAATTTACTACACAAAATTCGGAACAATATAATCGATTAACGATCGTTGCCATATTACTTGGCGGTTCCTTTTTAGCTATTTTAAATCAAACGTTATTAATAACAGCAACACCACATATTATGACGGAGTTTAATCTGACCGAAAATTCTGGTCAGTGGGTGACAACTATTTTTATGTTAGTAAACGGAGTTATGATACCAATTACTGCGTTTTTAATGGAGACGTTT
>NZ_JBPPZG010000012.1:947-28521 GCF_051918545.1 Pseudogracilibacillus amylolyticus (SeqCode)
CGGCGAGGCGGCTGTTTGTTGTTTCGATGTCTACCTTTATTGTTGGAACAATTGTCTGTGCATTTTCGATTAATTTTCCAATATTAATGGTAGGAAGAATCATTCAAGCAGCTGGAGCGGGAATTATTATGCCGCTTATGATGACGATATTTATGTTAATTTTTGCAGTGGAAAGACGAGGTTTTGCAATGGGAATGACTGGACTCGTCATTTCGTTTGCGCCTGCATTAGGTCCTTCTTTATCGGGATGGTTGATTGAGTTTTTACCTTGGAGATCACTGTTTTATATCATCTTGCCACTTGCGATCATTGACCTTATAATCGGTTATTTTTTTATGAAAAATATTATTACCCGAACGTTTCCAAAAGTGGATTACGTATCGATCGTATTATCGATGTTCGGTTTTGGCGGATTATTGTACGGATTTAGTAGTGTCGGAAATTATGGCTGGTCAAATAAAGGTGTAATAATCTCGCTAATTGTCGGAACAATTACACTAACCTTATTCATCTTAAGACAATTCAAATTAAAGCAGCCTGTTTTAGAATTTCGAGTATTTACATATAAAATTTATACCTTTACAACAGTTATTGGAATGATCGCTTTTACGATGTTAATTGCATCGGAAACAATTTTACCGATATATATGCAATTGATGGCCGGCTTTACAGCACTTGAATCAGGTATAATGATTTTCCCGGGAGCATTAATTATGGGGATTCTATCGCCGTTCATTGGGCGGATTTTTGATGCAATTGGTGCAAGATGGCTACTTATTATCGGTTTATCAATTATGTCAGTTACAACTTTCTTTTTTACAAATTTGACGGAAAGCACGTCATTAACGTATTTAACGATCGTTTTTGCAATTCGAATGGTAGGAATATCGATGGTCATGATGCCGTCTACCACTGCTGGTTTGAATGTTTTGCCAACGAGACTGATTCCACATGGTACCGCAATGACGAATACGATGCGACAAGTTGCAGCATCAATTGGGACAGCCACATTAGTTACAATTATGTCCCTTACTGCCACTGACCCTTCGGAAAAAGGAGCTCAAGCACTGATCGATGGAGTAAATATTGCGTTTTACGTTGCAACAGCGATAACAATTGTCGGTCTTATTTTATCGTTGTATGTGAAAGATAAAAAACATAAGAGCTCTCAAGGGCCACCGATGAAAAAGGCTGCTCAACATTAACAGGGGCAGCCTTATCTATCTTAAGAAATTTCCTCTCGTTCATAACGTAATCGTTTTTTATCCAATAATGACGAAAGTAGGCTGTGTAGAAGAATTCCTGAGATAACGAGAATGATTCCGATTGTTGAAACAACATTGGGGAATAACGCTCCTAATAGAATTATTTCACCAATTAACGCGAAGATTACTTCTCCCGCCGCTGTAGCTTCTACTCCAGCTAATTTATGATTGTCATCTTGGACAAGTTCAGTAGCATAAAAAAACAACACAGTTGCAATAATACCGGATGAAATAGCAACGATAAACGTTTGGATTATTTGACTTTGTGTTGGCGCCCCATATGTAATGGAGCCGTAAATAGACAAAATAATCCAAAAAGGCATCGATGCGATTGTCATACCCAAAATGCGTTGAAACGTATTTAATTCCCCGTTTACCAGTTGCATCATTTTCCGGTTTCCTAGTGGATACGAAACGGAAGAAATAACGAGCGGAATAATTGTTAAAATAAGTGCAGATAAAGCTACTCTACTTGCATGTTCTACTTGCATTAAAATGACGCCGATAACAATAATGAATGAAATAATCACACTTTGAATTGGAATCGAACGGTTTGTTTTATTAATAAAAGGAACAAGCAACGACCCGGCAACAATACTAAGTTGAAATGTTGCTGCAACGAGCCATCCAGGTGCATATACTGTCCCAAAAGTAAGTGGTGCATAAAAAAGACCAAATCCAACGGTACTCCATATGATCCATGGAACCGGATAGCTTTTCATATGAATAAGAACTGGTTTAATATTTCTTTTATACCCTACAATAATAAAAAGGATCGGTAACATAAAAAAGAATCGTAAGGAGGAACTCCATACCCAACTTCCGCCTTCAAGTTCCATCGCCCGATTTAAAATAAATGTTACTGAAAAAAACATCGCAGCTAAAATTCCAATTAAAATTGGTCTCAGAATAATCACACCTTTCTCTGAAAAATATAACACTCAAATACAGTACTCCTTATAGCTTAACATATAATTTTTTAGCGGGATGAAAAAGTTTAATAAAATAAATCCTTGACATATTTTTAATCAGCTCGTATAATCAATTTAACTTAAAAAAAGCGCATATGAATTTAAAAAACGTTGATGAGAAAAAGTAGGATTTGGAGTTTTTTACAGAGAGCTTCGGTAGCTGAAAAGAAGCAAAAATGAGAAATCTGAAAAATGGCCTCAGAGTTTCGCGCTGAACGTACGTTAAACGTATTAGTAGGTTCCGACGGGGAGTGGTACCCGTTATCTATAACCAAAGTATTAAAAATGTTTATGTTTAACATTTGCGTACTTAATGAGGCTGTTTGTGTGAGCAAACAGCGAAATAAGGTGGTAACACGTATATTCAACCACGTCCTTATCGATAATAAATCGGTAATGACGTGGTTTTTTAATTTCACAGAAAAAATGGAGGAATGAATGATGAGTAGACATTTAGTATTACAAACAGATTTTGGATTATGTGATGGGGCAGTAAGTGCAATGTATGGTGTTGCTTTATCAGTTGACCCGAATTTAAAAATATTTAATTTGACCCATGAAATTCCACAGTATAATATTTGGGAGGGATCTTACCGTCTCTATCAGACGATCACGTACTGGCCAGATGGGACTGTTTTTGTTTCTGTAGTTGATCCTGGTGTAGGAACAGAGCGGTTAAGTGTTGTTGCAAAAACGGTAGATAATCAATATATCGTAACACCTGATAACGGTACGTTAACACATATTGTAGAAAATATAGGGATCGTGGCGGTAAGAGAAATTGATGAAACAATCAATCGTCTCCCTAATTCAGGAGAATCGTATACATTTCATGGACGCGATATTTATGCTTATACTGGTGCAAGACTTGCAGCAGGAGTAATAAATTTTGAAGAAGTAGGACGTGAACTGTCTGTAGATGAAATTATTAAACTGACCAATCCGGAACCGACAGTAAGTGAGGGAATCATTTCAGGAAATATTGATATTCTTGATGTACGGTTTGGTAACTTATGGACGAATATTAGTCGCGAGTTATTTATTCAGTCAGATGTAAAGTATGGAGACTTATTGGAAGTGACAATTGAAACGAATGATCGTCTCGTGTATAAAAATGCAATGACTTACGGCAGATCTTTTGCGGATAGTCGTTTGGGAGAACCGCTAATTTACGTCAATTCAGTAGATAAATTAGGAGTAGCGATTAATCAAGGTTCGTTTGCGCAAGCCTATCATATTGGAACAGGAATCAATTGGAAAATCACGATTCGAAAGATTACTAGTCATGCATATAAATAAAATGTAACTAGAATCTTTTAGTACATTTAATAAATTTAAGGAGAAGATAAAATGGAAAAAGGATTATCGATTAAAACAATTGTTGCAATTGGAATTGGTGCAGCAGTATTTGTTATTTTAGGGAGATTTGTATCGATCCCGACAGGAATACCGAATACAGAGATTCAAACAGCGTATGCCTTTTTAGCTTTAATGTCCGTTGTTTTTGGCCCAATTGCTGGTCTGTTAATCGGACTAATCGGACACGCATTAAAAGATGCTGTTTTTTACGGTTCTATTTGGTGGAGTTGGGTAATTGTTTCAGCGTTTGTCGGGTTATTTATCGGTTTCTTTGCAAATCGAATCAATATTCAATCAGGAATTTTTGGAGGAAAACAAATACTTACATTTAACATTGTGCAAGCAGTCGTTCAAGCAATTGGATGGTTCTTAATTGCACCAACCCTTGATGTTTTAATTTATGCAGAGCCTGCAAATAAAGTATTTGTTCAAGGGGTTATCGCTGGTCTTTCAAACATTATAACAGTAGGTGTCATCGGAACTATTTTACTCGTATCTTACGCAAAGACTCGTAACAAAAGTGATAGCTTGTCTGTTGAATAGGATCCAGAAAAAGTTTTGGAAATTATTATATAATTTAATCCTTCTATCATGTACAATGTTATATAATTAATAGAGTAAACAGCCTCTTCATACGTTTTGGAGGGGCTCGTTTTCTGTTTGGAGTCGAGTAGTTTTACATTTCATAAAGGAGAAAAAGATGAAAAAACCGGTTATTCATTTCGAAAATTTTACATTTAAATATGATAGTCAGAAGGAACCGACAATCCACGATATCAATTTAACGATTTATGAAGGGGAAAAAGTATTAATTGTCGGTCCGTCCGGTTCTGGAAAAAGTACACTAGGCCATTGTTTAAATGGACTGATTCCTTTTTCATATAAAGGGGATATTCAAGGAAGTCTTACAATAAGAGGGCAGGAATCGAAAGATTTAAATATTTTTTCCTTATCAAAAATGGTAGGGACTGTTTTACAAGATCCTGATGGGCAGTTTATTGGGCTAACCGTTGGAGAAGATATCGCATTTGCACTTGAAAATGATGCGACACAAAAAGAAGTCATGCATGAGAAAGTGATTGATATATCCAAGTTAGTAAAAATGGAGGAGTATTTGGATGCTTCCGTCCATGCATTATCTGGAGGTCAAAGGCAGCGTGTTGCACTTGGTGGTGTACTCGTTGAAGAAGTAGATATTTTACTTTTTGATGAACCACTTGCAAATCTTGATCCAGCTACAGGATGCCACGCGATTTCACTGATTAATGAACTACAAAAAGCATTAAACTGTACGGTTGTTATTATCGAACACCGTTTAGAAGATGTTCTGGATCAAAACGTAGACCGCATTATTGTGATGGACAAAGGTCGAATCGTTAGTGACACGACACCGAATGAGTTACTCGCATCCAATAAATTAGAAAAAAGTTTTATCCGGGAACCGCTTTATGTTACCGCACTAAAATATGCTAACTGTAAATTAACGCCTGAGATGGAACTGGAGCATATCGAAAAATTAAATGTAGATACGTGTAAAGCGCCATTACATCATTGGTATGAATCGGCCGTCTTTGAAAAGAATGTTCCAGATACTCCACCTGTATTAGAAGTAGAAGATGTGACTTTTTCATACGGAGAGAAAGCCTCTACACTAAAAGATATTTCGTTCTCGATCAAAAAAGGGGAAATGATCAGCATCGTTGGGAAAAATGGTGCTGGAAAATCAACCTTATCAAAGCTTATTTGTGGTTTTGAAAGAGGCCATAGTGGCAAAGTGATTTTTGAAGGAAAAGATATTACAAACGATACAATACGCGAAAGAGCCGAGAAAATCGGCATGGTCATGCAAAATCCGAATCATATGATTTCTAAACATATGATTGTTGACGAGGTTGCACTTGGGCTTGTTATGCGCGGTTTCTCTGAAGAGGAAATTAAAACACGCGTTGAAAAAGTACTGAAAATTTGTGGTTTACATCCATACCGTAACTGGCCAATTTCGGCACTTAGTTTTGGACAACGTAAGCGTGTAACTATTGCTTCGATATTAGTGCTGAATCCGGAAGTGATCATTTTGGACGAGCCGACTGCTGGACAAGATTTTTATCATTACACACAGATAATGGAATTTTTAGTTGAATTGAATAAACAAGGAATTACCATTATTATGGTGACACATGATATGCATTTAATGCTTGAATATACGCCTCGCAGTCTTGTGCTTGCTGACGGGAAGTTGCTTGCAGATGATACTTCGGTGAATGTGCTGTCAGATGAAAAACTGGTAGAAGCAGCTAATTTAAAGCAAACTTCCTTATTTGAATTAGCCCGACGTGCGGATATAGACGAACCAACAGAGTTTGTCGCACGGTTTATTTCCTTTGATAAGGAGGTCAGAAAAATTGGCAACAGAAATGCTAGCGTACATTGACAGAAAATCATTTATTCATGAACTATCCGGGGCTTCAAAATTAATTATTTTTATTATGTGGTCAAGCATTGCGATGCTGACGTATGATACACGTATCTTACTTTTCCTATTTATTTTTAGTATTGTTATTTTTAAAGTTTCAAAAATAAAAATTCGTGAAGTTGGGTTTGTATTATTATTTATATTGGCGTTCTTATTATTAAATAATATTGCAATTTATATTTTTTCTCCCCAAGAAGGGGTTAAAATTTATGGAACAAGCCATGTGCTGTTTGAAATTGTTGGTAGATATAATTTAACGCTAGAGCAGATTTTTTATCAAATGAATATAACACTAAAATATTTTGCAGTTATTCCGGCGGCACTATTATTTATCGTAACAACACACCCCAGTGAATTTGCAGCCTCATTAAATAAAATTGGTGTAAACTATAAAATAGCATACTCCGTTTCTCTTGCTCTTCGTTATATTCCTGATATTCAAAGAGATTTTCGGACAATTGCTCAGGCACAGCAAGCTCGGGGAATTGATTTATCAAACAAAGAAAAGTTGTTTAAACGAGTGAAAAGTGCTACATCGATTGTGTTACCGCTGATTTTATCGAGTTTAGACCGAATTGATACGATAAGTAATGCGATGGAACTTCGGGCATTTGGGAAGAAGAAAAAACGCACGTGGTACAGTGAACAAGACTTTAAACGAAAAGATTATGTAACCATCGTAATCGGTTTGATTATTTTAGTAGTATCGTTAATTATTACGTTTTACGATGGAAGCAGATTTTATAATCCATTTGGATAAGGAATTTAATGTAGTGTTCTAGGTTCCTATGAAATTTATAATACTCCTGCCTGAAAGGCTAAGAAATATAAACGATTTATTGTGAAATTGAAAACCCTAGGCTAGGCTAGGGTTCCAAAAAGCTTCTAGCGGGGTATTAAAAAAACTCCCCCGTATGCTAAAATATTGATGGTTCGCCAGCCAAAATAAAAGCATTCGGAGGAGTTTTATATGTCCAAGGACACTAATAGTTTAGCACACGCAAAATGGAATTGTAAGCACCATATCGTTTTTGCACCAAAATATCGAAGACAATTAAAGTCACATCACGTTAATGTCGGGAGAGCGATGGTGCAGGAATAAAATCACGATCAGTAATTGGGATGGATATTACTGTCTTTAGTCCCCTGTTATTTGAAGAAGATATGTGTACTTTTCCTTTATGAATGGCAACTATTTCTTTTACAATCAATAATCCCAGGCCTTTCCTGTTCTTTGGGCGAATATGTTGTTGCTTTTCATTAAAAAATCTTGTCATTTCCGCTTCCTGCTGAGGGGTAATACCTTTCCCCGTATCTTCCACAATAATATCTATCACACTTTCATGTCCTTTTACTGTTACATAGACTTCACATCCTCCTGAATTATGCTTGATACTATTTAAAATAAGATTACTTACTGCTCTTTTTAATAAACTTTCTTCACCTAGAATTTTAGATTCAGCTGTTATACCCTCTGAATTAAAGAAAAATTGAAATTTAACGTCTAAATCTCTGTTTAATATATCTGTCATGATTTGTCTTACTATTTTTAGTGGAAAGATAGTGGACAATGTTATATTCAATCCATTACTTTCCAAATGTGAAACCAGGTTCAAATTCTCAATAAGTTCTTTAATGATAATGCTTTGATCCGCCATAACATTCACAAGCTGTCGGTCTGCTTCATTTAGGGAATCGCTGTTTTTTAGTTTTTCGGAGTAGCCTAGAATGATGGATAATGGGGTGCGGATATCGTGTGAAACCCCCTCAATCCAGCTCTCCCTATTTATTTCTTTCTCAATAAGAGAATTGTTTTTTTGTTCTAATATAGTCGATGATCGGTTTATACTTTCAATGATTTCTGAAAATGGCTCTCTTTTCTCTATTTCAACAGATTTACCTTTAGATAGATTCGTAATTCCTTCAATGATAGGTAGAATAGATTGATTCATTCGTTTCATCATATATAAGTAAATAAGTAATAGAATGAACAAATCGATTACGGAAATGAGTAGAAATAAGTAAAAGATTTTATTTATTTCTTCTCTTGTATACTCTAGATTGATTTTTGCGTAACTGTCTTTTGGATATCCCAACACTAAAAGACCATTACGATGTTCCCACGTAAATACTGGGTAATCTTCTAAATAATATCTAGAGAATTTAGAAACATCCGTCAGTTGAAATTGATTGGGAATCTCTTCTGGAACGTTATGTTCCCAAACCACTTTACCTGTTCCGTTATCAATTAGTACTCCCCAAACTTTTTCATCTATCAGCTTAGTATGAATTTCCTTTTCAATTTGATATTCACCTTCTTTAGATTTCTTCAGAGAAGTGCTCACTTTTTCCAACATATCAACTGGTAGATCAGCGGTGCGATAATTATGCACAGTTTGATACGTTAATAAAACATACATCAAAATATTGATGGAAATTAACAGAAAGAATAAAACGAAAAAGAAGAAAATAAATTTTCTAATCAAACGTGTCGCTTTTTTCATGTAACTTCACGTCTTGACTTGGTTATTAATTTATAGCCTAACCCTCTAACCGTTAATAAAGACTCGGGTTTAGAAGGATTATCTTCAATTTTTTCACGAATTCTTCTAATATGAGTCATTAAAGAGTTCTCGTATCCAAAAATATCCCCCCAAACTGCCTCGCATAATAAATCAATGGTCACAATACGATTGGCATGTTGGTTTAATGTATCCAATACTTTATATTCGGTTGCAGTTAAAGGGATCATTTCATCCCTTTTTATGACTATCCCTTTGCCAAAGTCAATGGAACTATGTTGTAGATAAACATCTGATTTTTCCGGGTAAACTCTTCTTAAAATTGCTTCCATTCGTAAAAGTAATTCTTTCGGTAAAAAAGGTTTAACAATGTAATCATCAGCGCCTAAAGAAAGACCTTTTAATTTATCCTTATCTTCCCCTTTAGCTGTTAAAAATATTACAGGTGTATTTGACTTACGATGAATAAATTCAAACAAATCGTAACCAGTGCCATCTGGCAACATAATATCCAAAATCACGATTTCGGGTTCAAACACCTGAAATATTCTTTGCGCTTCAGTGACAGATTGAGCAGTTTGAATATTTTTGAAACCATAATCACGAAGTATGGAAACAATCATTTTTAATAAATTTTCTTCATCATCTACAACTAATACTTTTCTATCATGTACTCTTGTTTGCATTGTTATATACCACCTTCTACTTAGTTAAGTTTATCATACTAAAAGCTAAGAGCGACGTCCCTTTTGGAAAAGTAAAGTAAATGTAAGGTAAGGAGAAGGATAGCGTAAGGAGCGATTGTTACACTTAAGAAAAGAGTAAGGAGCGATTAAATTGAACATTATTGAAACTAATGATTTAACGAAAACATATAAAAATTTTACTGCAGTCAATAAGGTGAACTTGCAGATAAAGAAAGGTCGTATATATGGATTTCTTGGCCCAAACGGTGCTGGAAAATCAACAACGATGAAGATGTTACTAGGTTTAACCAAACCAACATCAGGTAGTTTTCATATTAATGGTAAAACCTTTCCGAAAGACAGAGAAGTCATATTAAAAAATATTGGTTCTCTTATTGAAGCACCTTCTTTCTATGGAAATTTAACGGGACGAGAAAACCTTAACATCATTCGAAAAGTTCTGGGCTTGCCAAAAGAGTCAGTTGATGAAACGTTAAAATTAGTTGGCTTAGATGAGTTTGGAAATAGACTGGCAAAAAAATATTCATTAGGAATGAAGCAACGATTAGGAATTGCATCGGCTTTGATTGGGAAACCACCTATATTATTATTGGATGAACCTACAAACGGCTTAGATCCGGTAGGAACTCATGAAATTCGAAATTTACTTATATCGTTACCGAAACAAACTGGTTGTACAATAATTATATCATCTCATCTATTAACAGAGATGCAATTAATAGCTGAAGATATTGGCATCTTAAACAAAGGGAGTCTTTTATTTGAAGGTAGCATGAACAACTTAATTTCTAAAGCAGAAAAAGAAGGATATGGTTCCGAAAATTTGGAAGACATGTTCCTTGGAATGATTGATAAAGATAATCGAGAAGGAAGTAGGTGAAAAAAATGGGGAATTACTCACTCCGTATCGAGATGCAGAAACTGCGCAGAACTGGAGTAATAGGAACGTTTATTTTTACGGGAGTGGCAGGAGCAATATACGCCATAATGAATTGGTACGTACGCAAAGATATTTTACTTTCCGCAGACATCGATCCTATGACAACTTTATTAACTCAGCTATACGGTGTTATTTGTTTAATAAACATCTTTGCAATCGTAGTAAGTACTAGCAACATTTATCATATTGAATATCAAAATAATGGTTTAAAAAAGATGAAAACTCTTCCCATTAAAGCTTCAGAAATCTTTATAAGTAAACTAGTTATTTTAATTTCCACTTTATTGTTGTCTTATATGATAGAGTTTGTTGCTTTGGCATTTTTAGGAAAAAAATACTTACCTAACAGTTCATTTGATTTTCATACACTTGTTCAATTTGGGTTTTATATTTTTCTGATTTCTCTACCCTGTCTGACCTTTATGTTAGTAGTATCTATACTTTCCACCAATCTATGGATATCTATCGGAGTAGGTGTGATAGGATTTTTTAGTGGTATGTCAATGATTGTTACGGATAATTCTATTAATTTTGTAAACCCTTTTTCACTAATCTTAATCCCTTCTGTAAGTTTATCTGCAAAAGTAGATATCTTTATTATGCTAACTTCAGTTTTCGAAACTATTGTCCTTGTTGCAGCGGGTATTATGATTGCAAATAAAAGAAGATATGAATAGGAGAAAATATAATGACCTTTAGCCAATTAATTCAGATTGAATTTCAGAAAATAAAAAGGGCAAAAATAATAGCAATTTTGATTATCCCTCCTCTTCTAATTATTGTTTCGGGGATTAATAGTTTAATGGATTATATTTCTTACGAAACAGAGGGGGCCTGGCAAGCAATGTTCGTACAAAGCTGTTTATTATTCGCATACTATTTGTTGCCTTTTACAATGATTGTTGTTTCGGTTTTAATCACTCAACGGGAAAAGACTAATAATGGCATCTTAAAAATGCTATCTTTACCTGTAAAAAGACAAAAAATTGCACTTGCAAAATTTGTTGTTTTTTTATTTTTCTTGTTCATAGAAATTTTATTGTTTTTCACATTTTTTGTCCTTGTTGGATTATACTTTTCAAATAGTATTGGATTGGAGGAATCTGTTCCGTATTGGTATATCCTAAAGTGGAGTGGCATCATATTCTTTACTGCAATACCCCTAGTTTCAGTGATCTGGATGTTAGCAACTCTATTCGATAAGGTGCTCTTCACTATCGGTCTAAGTATAATCATGGTAATTGCTTCCATATTTATTGCAAATACAAAGTTTTGGATGCTATTTCCTTTCAGTTATAGCGGTGTATTCGTGACCGCTGAATTAAGTAGAGTTTCTATCGGAGCAACGAATATAGACGTTAGTTTATTCCCATTTATACCAATGGCATTTCTTATTACATTATTTAGTTTATTTATTTCATCTAGTAATTTTGGAAAGATGGAGATGAAATGAAAAGACTGGTGATGAATTATGGAAAGATTAGAACATTCAGATGATACAATAACGGGAAATTTATATTTATATACAACAGAAGCCTTCGAAAAACGATGCAAAGAAGTTTAGTAATTTTATGAACAGCGTATTTCAGCCTGATTAATTAGCTCTCAAATTATGACAAAAAACCAACCTCTAATCCCTTGGTATAATAGGGATTAGAGGAATGCAATACTTCATGTTCGGCATTACGTAACCTATGCCACCCATAATAAGTAAATAATTGTTGGAGCACTTGTTATTGGGGAATCAGCAGTATCTGCAGGGATTGTTTCTGCTCCTGTTGTCATTGTCGTTTCATGAACAGGAATTGCTTCGTTTACGGTTCAAAATATCATTTATCTTCTCCAATTCGGAGATTACGTTTTCCATTAATTTTTCTAGCAGCATTTCTTGGCTTTTCAGGTGTGATGGGAGGTTTTTTAGCAGGCATAGTAATCTTTTTCCCTAAAATACCGGGTCCAAGTCAATGGGTCGAACTAATCTTTAAACCACTTACAAGACTATGAATAAGTAACGACATGAAACAGGGAAAATTTATAATAAGACTAATTATTACAAAAAAGAAATAAATGCATTTCCATGTTAAAATATAAGATAGAAAGAGGTTTAAAAAAAGGGGCATAATTAATGGAAAATAGCAATTTTAATCTTCAAGAAAAATTATTAAAAAATTATGATTTATCACTCAATCGAGATGGTGTCAGTGGCAACCGGTTAGCTTACCGTCTACATGAATTAGCCCAAATTGGTCTAACAGAAGATAATGGCTCTAATCGTCCTGGTTTTTCGCCTGAGGAGTTAAAGGCAAAAAAGCTCGTCTCTAAGTGGATGAAAGAAGCGGGACTGACAGTGACAACAGATGGTGCTGGAAATGTATTTGGACGACTAGAAGGAAAAGATCCGACGAAAAAGGCAATCTTAAGCGGCTCCCATGTCGATAGTGTGCCAAATGGTGGTCATTTTGATGGTCCGCTTGGCGTGCTCGCAGCGCTTGAAGTAGCACAAGCTTGGCAGGAAGAAGGGTATGTACCAGAAAGACCTTATGAGGTTGTCATTTTTACAGATGAAGAAGGTTCCCGATTTAATAGCGGTTTTCACGGTAGTAAAGCGGTAACTGGTAAGGGAAATATGGAAAAAAGCTTAAAATTAACAGATCAAGAAGGGCTATCTTTTACCGAAGTTTTACAGTCGGTTGGTTTAACGGTTGAAGGGTATCTTGCATCGAAGCGTAATATGGAAACATATGAACTTTTTGTTGAAGTACATATTGAACAGGGAAAAAGACTGGAAAGAGAAAATTTACCTTGTGGAATTGTAACAGGTATAGCTGGCCCCTATTGGGTGGCGTTTACTTTTACTGGTGAGGCAGGACATGCTGGAAACACACCGATGACTGATAGAAAAGATGCGCTTGTTGCTGCGAGCGAATTTATCCAGCGCGTACCGGAGATCCCTGTATCTATCAGTGAAAGTGCGGTAGCGACGGTTGGGAAAATATCTGTAAAACCGAATGGAGTAAATGTTATCCCAGGGGAAGTAAGTTTATATGTTGACATGAGAGACATCGATAAAACCGATCAAGAAAATATTGTCAAACAAGTAAAGAAAGCAGCAAAAGAAATTGCGGAAAAACATGGAGTTGGGATAGAGTGGGAGGAAAAAGCTCGCATTACCCCTGTTCCGATTCAAGAGGAAAATCAAGCATTATTGAAAGAAGCCTTAGAAGAACATGGTATTACACCTTATTATTTACCGAGTGGAGCCGGTCATGATGCAATGATTATCGGGGAGGAAATTCCTGCCGCTATGCTTTTTGTTAAAAGTAAGGCGGGAGTAAGTCACAATCCGGATGAATGGTCTGATTTGAATGATTGTGTGCAGGCCATTCATGTGTTAAAAAGCTATATTGAAAAATATTAGGAGCCAAACTAAGAGTATCACGTCCTTTACATCGGGGGATTAATATGTATGTATTTCTGATTCGATTTTTATTATTTGGATTTTTATGGACAATGATGATCTATCAAGCTAGCACTCAACCAATTTTTAGTTTATTCATGTTGACTGTTAGTTTGGCGATCTTTTTTTTTCTATCTAACCAAAATATTTCTGTATACATATACATACTATTATCTGTCATTCTTTTTATTCACGGTTTTGTAATGGAAGAGATTTTTTATACTTCGTTACTGTTATTAGTAGTAGCAATGATCGCACTTTTTCGACTTTCTAAAAATGCATTATATATACTAATAGGCATTAATTTTCTATTCGTTATTGGATTAACTGTTTATCTAGGAAAGCCTCTTTTACCAGTACTAATTATTGGGGTTTTATTTGGTCTTTTAATTAACCAGTTGAATGAATTTGCTTTAGATAGAAAGAATCAGAGGGAACTTTATGAAGAACTTTTAGCAGAGTATCGACAGTTAAAGCGAATGCATGTATCGGTAGAAGAGATGGCAAAAGCAGATGAACGAACGCGGATTGCTCGTGACATTCATGACTCCGTGGGACACCGTCTAACTGCACTCATAATGAAACTAGAGATGTTGCATATACAAAATCCTGACGAACATTTTTTGGAATTGAAAGAAATGGCAAACTTGAGTTTACTAGAGACGCGAGAAGCAGTACAAACTCTACAAGAGGCGGAGACAAAGGGAATTGCAGCCGTTGTCCAGTTAATTCGCAAGCTGGAAGCGGAAAATCAATTATTGATTGAATTTACCGTAAAAGAGGGTGTATTATCCGTTCCTCTTTCTAATGAAAACGGGGTAGTATTGTACCGTGTGATTCAAGAAGCACTAACAAACGTTATGCGGCATGCAACATCGAAACAAGTACATATTGTGATCGGAAAATCAGCTATTGATTCACTATCCTTTACAATTTCGAATCCGATTAGAAGTAGAGAAAAATTAACGTTTGGTTTCGGTTTAAAAAATATGCAAGCAAGAGTGACGGAAATTGGTGGTCATCTAGAAGTTTATCAAACGGAAGAAACATTTGTGATCCAGGGGATGATGCCATATGAATAAGGAGGAAAAGACGTGTGGCGTATCATGATTGTTGATGATCAGGATATTGTTCGGCAAGGGTTAAAAGTGATGCTTGAACAAGATGAAAAAATTAGTGTCGTCCATGAGGCTGAGAACGGAAAAGAAGCGATTGAAATACTGGAGAAAAACCACTTGATTGATCTAATTTTACTAGATGTACGCATGCCACTCATGAATGGAATGGAAGCGACGAGAATGATTAAAGCAAGGTGGCCAAAGATAAAAATTTTAATTTTAACTACATTTAATGATGAACAGTATGCACTGGAAACGTTAAAAGATGGTGCTAGTGGATTTTTATTAAAAACAGCGGATTCCGAGCGTTTAATTCGTGCAGTATACAGTACAATGAAAGATGGACTTCCGATTCAAGAAGAAGTAGCAGCAAAAGTAATTCCTAAATTACTGAAAAGAGAACGGCAGGAGGAAGAAGTTCCGGCAGATTTAACGGAGCGTGAACTTGCGATTATTAAATTAGTCGGTGAAGGAAAAGCGAATAAAGAAATTGCAGAAGAGTTATACTTATCTGTCGGCACGGTAAAAAATCATGTAACGACAATTCTGCAAAAAGTACATTTAAGAGACCGGACGCAACTGGCGATCTTTGCTGTGAAGAATAATATTTCTTAAGGTTTAAGATGAAAACAAGCCCAATAACGGTTAGCTTTTATTATATAGTGAAGGAAAATGATCTTTAATGTCCTGCATTGTAAAAGAAACACAGGTGATGTTTTGTGAAGTAATCGTTTCCTTCGCTTGGAAAACTTTAATCATTTTATAACGATCATTTGTTATAAAATATTGTTCTAAAACATAAGAACTGGGGTCTATAATCCAGTATTCAGGAATCAAATACGCTGCATATGTTTTTAGTTTATCAATTTTATCGCGTTCTAGTTCGATAACAAGATCTGACGCTCCTTCTATTCACGGTTCGTTAGTATGTCAATCCCTTTCGATTAACAAGGACGATTTCAGGCTAATGTACTTCTGTAGTTGACAAAATTACATCAATTGGCGCATAAAAAATAAAGAAGTTTTGTTCGCAAGTTTCTGTGAGTTTTTTCTGTAATTCAAAACTGATCATTTGCTGGATGGTGGGGAGAGACTCAATAATTCTAATTTCCCTTTTACTAATTCATAAATATTCTCTATGATTATATACAATGCTAAGATTATAGTCTATTGACATTTACATTACGATCCACTACAATAAATTTGAACAGTGGTCAAAAGGGTTGGATAGGATGAATACGAACAAAACTGATTTAACTCGGGAAAAAATTATGGACGTTGCTAGAGAGTTATTATCGGAAAAAGGATACGCGAATGTATCGATGCGTCAAATTGCCAATGAAATAAATTGCAGTCACGGGGCAATTTACTATCATTTTAAAAATAAAGCGGAACTGTTTTATGCATTAGTCGAAGATCATTTTTTACTACTAGAACAAAAAATGACCGAAATTATGGAAGAACCAATAGATCGTACCCAAAAATTAAGAAAACTTTTATTAGGGTTTATTCAGTTTGGGTTAAATCAGCAAAGTCATTATGAAATAATGTTTTTGATTAAAGATAAAGAAGTGCTACACTTTTTAAATCAAAGTCCATCAAAGACTTACCAAAAATTCGCTCATCATGTAGCAGATTTAAGTGAAAAAAATCTAACCGTTCAAGAAATATGGTCGATATTTTTATCATTGCACGGTTTTGTTACACATTATTTAAGACATATTGTCAGTTTTATAGATGTTGAGGAGATGGCGAAGTTCCATGTAGATATGTTAGTAAAATGGACGAAAAAATAAGCAAGTAACCTGAAAATGTTCCTTGCATTATTTTTTATCAACATTTGAACAGTGGTCAAAATTTAAGGAGGGAATGGTACGATGAGAAAAGCGATTGTTTTAGGTGCAACAGGTGGAATGGGGTATGCGCTTGTGAGTGAATTAGTAGAAAGAGGGGTACAGGTAACTGCTTTCGCACGAAATGAAGATAAATTGAAACGTCTGTTTAGAGAGCTACCCAATCTTGATATTTTTCCTGGAGATGCCTTTGTTCTAGATGAATTGGATGCTGCTGTCAAAGGACATGAGGTGGTTTTTCATGCGATAAACCTGCCTTATGGAGATTGGAAAACAAAGTTGCCAAAACTTACGAAAAATATTATTCATACTGCGGAAAAAAATGCAGCCAAGTTAGCTATTGTGGATAATATTTATAGTTATGGAAGAAATCCTGGAGTAAAAATAAAAGAGACAACACCTAAGAAGCCCCATACGAAGAAGGGAAAAATTAGACTAGAGATGGAGGGCATGTATAAGAAATCTGGTGTTCCTTATACGATTGCACATTTTCCAGATTTTTATGGTCCAGCAGTTGAGAGTTCACTGTTGAATTTTACCTTAACTAAAATGGTAAACAATAAGAAGGCTCAATTTGTTGGGGATCTATCAATACCTAGAGAGCATATTTTCACACTGGATGGTGCAAAAGCATTGGTCGAGTTAGCGATGAATGAAAAAGCATATGGCCAAAACTGGAATATACCGGCTACTGATCTTATTACCGGGGAAGAAATTATTCGGATTATTCGCCATTACACTGGCAATCAAAAGCGAGTCGGGCATGTTACGAAAAACATGATTCGTTTTATTGGACTGTTTAATAAACAAATGCGTGAATTTGTTGAAATGCAGTATTTAAATGAAAACCCCGTCGTATTGGATGGGGAAAAATATGAAAAACAGATAGGTCCGCTACCACGGACGCCTTATGAAAAGGGAATAAAAAAGACGATAGAAGCGATGGTAAACTAAATGAATGTGTAAATACCGTCAATAAGCGGCAGGGCCTTTACGGTCTTGCTTTTTTTAATTCGCCAAAGGGTTAAGTTCTAATCTGTGAAGAGCATTGAAAGAAAAAACTCTGTTAATATTTTATTTTATGCCGATAAATTGAGCGCGCAGTGAAAACGATGAAGGAAAACCCAGCGAACGTACTCGAACCAGTTACAGCTGTGAAAACGTTCGATGGCTGCTCTAGCGCCCGTCTTCGTCCGAATTACAGCTGTGAAAACGTTCGATGGCTGCTCTAGCGCCCGTCTTCGTCCGAATTACAGTTGTGAAAACGTTCGATGGCTGCTTCAGCGCCCGTCTTCGTCAGAATTACAGTTGTGAAAACGTTCGATGGCTGCTTCAGCGCCCGTCTTCGTCCGAATTACAGTTGTGAAAACGTTCGATGGCTGCTCCAGCCGCCCGTCTTCGTCCGAATTACTGTTGCGAAAATGTTCGATGGCAGCTCCAGCGCCCGTCTTCGTCCGAATTACAGTTGTGAAAACGTTCGATGGCTGCTCTAGCGCCCGTCTTCGTCCGAATTACAGTTGTGAAAACGTTCGATGGCAGCTCCAGCGCCCGTCTTCGTCCGAATTACAGTTGTGAAAACGTTCGATGGCAGCTCCAGCGCCCGTCTTCGTCCGAATTACAGCTGTGAAAACGTTCGATGGTGGCTTCCGCAACAGAATTCGCCAGGGTTACAAAAGTCCGAGGAAGTTCCATTAAAGGATTCAGGAGGCTCGCAGCTACACGGATATTATTTTTTCAATCAGCTAAAGAAAAAACCTCCTAATAAAGATGACTTAAGTCATGTTTTCCGCTCCAAGTTATGACCCGAGACAGTTTTCGCTACATACACAACAAGATAAACTAATAGTAAGCAAGGAGGGAGTTTTATGCTTGAGTTAATGAACTTATCGAAACGATACAAACAATTTTATGCGGTTAAAAATATGAATATGTACATTGAAAAAGGTGAGATTGTTGGACTTCTAGGCCCAAATGGTGCCGGTAAATCAACCGCAATTTCAATGCTATCCACACTCATTGCTCCAACAGAAGGTGATGTGTTTTTCCAAAAAAAGAGTGTATTAAAAAATCCGACATCACTACGAAGTGTAACAGGGGTTGTTCCGCAAGAAATTGCCTTATATGAAGATTTAACTGCAGAGGAAAATTTATATTTCTTCGGACGTATTTATCGAATGTCAGGTAGTAATTTGCACCAAAAAGTTGATGATGTTTTAAAGTTAATTGGGTTATCAGATCGTAGAAAAGATGTCGTGAAAAAATTTTCCGGTGGGATGAAGCGACGGTTAAATATTGGAGTGGCGCTTCTTCATGATCCAGAACTCCTTATTATGGATGAACCGACAGTAGGTATCGACCCACAGTCAAGAAACTATATTTTAGAAACAGTGAAACGATTAAATGAAGAAAAAGGGCTGACGATTTTGTACACAAGTCACTATATGGAAGAAGTGGAGTATTTATGTGATCGGATTTATATTATGGATCGTGGTAATTTGATTGCGGTAGGAACAAAAGACGAAATCAAAGAAATTTTAGCTTCGGAACAATCGATATATATCGAGGCTGAAATTTTAAATGAAACATTCATTGAGGCACTTGATAAGGAGCCGACAATTAAAGAACTATTCGTTAAAAATGAAACAGTAACGATCATTGTCCCTAAAGAAATAAATGTTTTTCAGATGGTTACTAGATTGGCTGCTCAAACAGATGTAGAACTAAAATCAGTGAATGTCAAAACACCGACACTTGAAGATGTATTTTTACATCTAACAGGTAGAGCGTTAAGGGACTAGGAGTGATTTCAATGATTTGGGAGATTATTAAAAAACAAGGAATTGTTTTCATGCGCAACAAACAGCAATTATTTTTGCTGCTCATGCTTCCAATTATATTAATATCTATTTTAAGTGCTTCGCTTAGCGGATTTATTAGTGGAGATACAGTAGAGATTGAAGCAAAAGTGGCATTGATTGAAAATAGGCATGAAGCTGAACAAATAGAGAAGTTTGTTCAAGAACTGGAAAGTAGAGAACTTCCCGAAGAAATTAAAATCCCCCTTATTCATACTGCTCGAAACTTGCCGTTCGTGGAACTTCTAAAAGAAGATGCTTTCAAAGAGGTTTCAAATATGATTGAAGTAGTAGAAGTGGCACCAGAAGAAAAAACAACAATCCTAGCCAATGATACGTATACGGCAGTAATTGAAATTCCAGATAATTTTACTTATGATACGTTAATGAGTGTATTACTGAATGAAGGGGAACCGCACTCCATTAACATCTATGAAAATGAAGCGAAAGAAATTGGGGCGAGAGCGGTAAAAAGTGTTGTTGAAGCATTTCAAGAACAACTGACGATGTCTCAATATGCGGCAACGAATCAAATAGACCCTGTTGTATTGGAAGCAGATGCGGAACAAGCTATCGGAACAATTGAATCTATCGGGCAAAGTGAACCGATAAATTCACAGGAATATTATACGATTGGTATGGCTGTGATGAATGTCTTGTATCTTGCAACAGCAATAGGTTCTTTTGCATTTCTTGAAAAACAGTCTCAAGTTTTCAATCGAGTCATCTTATCCAATGTTTCAAGATGGACATATTTCACAGGTATTTTTGCATCTGGAAGCCTTTTCGCATGTATTCAATTACTAATTATCTTTGGCTTTTCGTGGATGATATATGGAGTGGCTTGGCCCGTTTCCCCATTTATTATCGTGACAATTTTTCTTTCTATGGCGGTTGGCGGGTTATCAACGCTACTTACAGCGATCAGCTATCGAATGAATTCTGAATCCGTCATTAATTTTTTCTCCACTATTTTAATCGCATTTTTGGCTCTACTTGGAGGAAGCTTTTTCCCAATTGGAGAAATTTCTAATGTCATCCAATGGGTTGGAGATTTTACGCCAAATGGAGCAAGTATGAGTGCTTATTTAGCCCTTTTACGTGGCGATGAATTCATTCAAATTATTCCGCACTTAAGTTTTTTACTCATTTTCACAGCTATACTACTTCTTGTGGCAGTGTTTAGCTTTCCAAAAAGGGGGCAAATCTGATGAGTGGAATTTTTATCGCAAAACTTAAATGGTTATACCGAGATCCTTGGACATTTATTTTGATGACATTTATGTCAATTCTGTTTGCCCTTATTATTGGTGGCGACAGTTTTGCAAAAGTAACCGTACCTGCTCTTGCAGAAGATGAACAAGTAAAAGATATTGTTAACATGTTAGAGGATCAAAATGTTTTTGAAATTGAGTGGGTTTTAGATAAGAATGAATTAGATAAAAAAATAAGTAGTGGGAAGCGAGAGTTTGGATTACTTTTACGGCAGGATAATTTTAAAATAATCGTAGGCATAAACTCACCGAATGTAAATTTACTCGAACAGTCAGTGGAAAATGCTTATATTAAAAAGAAGCAAATTAACGAGTTAGAGGTAGTTTTACATCAAAATAATCTAAAAAAAGAACTATCTACGAACCCTGTCTTTCAATTGAAATCGGAATCCTTTCATGGCAAAAATGCATTTATTTACGATGGCAATTTGCATCCGCTTTTTGGATTTTCATTATTTTTTGTCATCTATACGGTTGCTTACAGTGTGTTTCAAATAGTAATGGAAAAAAATAACGGTTTATGGGATCGGATGATTTTATCACCAGTTCGAAAGTGGGAAATGTACGTAGCTAATTTTCTCTATAGTTTTTTCATCGGCTATAGCCAAGTTCTCATCGTATTTCTTGTGTTTCGTTATATTGTGAAAATTAATTTTCACGGAGCATTTTGGCAAATGGCAATCTCATTAATTCCGTATGTTCTCTCGATTGTCGCTCTATCCATTTTGATAACAGGCTTCGTTAAAACTATCCAGCAATTCAATGCTGTCATACCAATTGTCTCGTTAGGTTCAGCAATGCTTGGAGGTGCTTTTTGGCCACTTGAAATTGTTGAATCAAAATTTATGCTCACATTGTCAAAATTTATGCCTATTACGTACGGAATGGAGGTTCTAAATGGTGCAATTTATGGGTACTCATTTGAACAAATTTTATACCCAGTGAGCATCTTGTTGTTAATGACAGTGTTGCTGACAGGACTTGGGATTCATTTGATGGAAAAAAGATATATTTCTTAATTCGCATGTTTCCACATTATTTGGGGAATATAGAAGACAGTATATTAAAATAATGGAATGATATACATGCGGAATATATGGAATATCTTTAAACTTGATCTTAAAAACATAACAACAAATTGGGTTGTTGCAATTATAATTGGGGGGCTTATTATTTTGCCCTCCCTTTATGCATGGCTAAATATAAAAGCATCATGGGATCCATATGCACAGACAGGTCAAATCCCAATCGGTATTGTAAATGAGGATAAGGGAGCAATGATTCGAGACGAAGAAATTCATGTAGGAGATACGCTAGTTGATACATTACGAAAGAATGATGATTTCAATTGGCAATTTGTAGATCGAGAAAAAGCGATGGATGAAGTTCGATTTGGAAATTATTATGCAGTTATTATTGTACCTGAAAATTTTTCAGAAACGCTTGGTACTGTTATCACAGATGAACCTGAAAAAGCGCAGATAGAATATTATGTAAATGAAAAAATAAATGCGATTGCTCCAAAAATTACCGAAAAAGGTGCTTCCGTTATTGTAGAGCAAATTAGTAGTCAATTTATTGCAACAGTGAATGGAATTATCTTTGAAATATTTAATCAAATCGGTATCGAACTTGAAGCAGATCTTCCAGATATTAAGCAATTTGAAAGCTACATATTTACTTTGGAAGAAAATTTGCCGGAAATTCATGATTTATTAATAAACACTGATCATGATGCAGATGAAGCGGAAAAAATTTTAGCAAAAGCTAATCAAATGATACCAGAAGCAAAATCAATGACAGCAAGTGGATTAAAAGAAGTTAATAAAGCGATAGAAATTCTAAATGAAGCGAAAAATCGCTTAAATGAAATTGGCCCTAAAATAGAAGAAGATTTGGGAAAAGCTCAGACCACATTTCATAAAGTAAATGAATTGTTAAACGATATCTCTACCATTGACTTGAAGCAGAAACGTGAAGCAGCGGTAAACGAGCTCAAAAGCCATATAACCAGTTCTTTAGCTACAATGCAAGAGGTTGAACAAGCACTGGCTCAGGTTCAGGAAAGTTCTGACGCAGAGAATGAAAATATTGCACATGCTTTAGAAAAAATAGCGGCACTTACAATTTCGATAGAACATATGCAAACAGAACTTGAAGGTTTTGGACAGCTGGTGACAGAGAATGAGCAAAAAATAAATGAAATAACTGGTAGAATAACAGAGCTTGGAAATGTGACAAGTACTAATTTAGATGAATTTATTCAAACGTATAAAGAAGATATTAAAGTAGCAGTAGATGAAAAACTTGAAAATGGTAAAAAAACGATTACTCAAGCGAAAAATATGCTAACGGAAATTCAATCAACAATTCCAAAAATTGAAAAATTGCTTGCAAATACAAGTGATCATTTAAATGAAGGAAAAGGTATGCTGAAAAGTGTATTGGGAGAGTTTCCATATATTAATGATAAGGTGAAAGAAGTCGCAAATCGAATTAGAAAATTACAGTCTGAAGCAGATGTATATGATATTATCCAATTGCTACGAAATGATCCAGAAGCAGAACGCGGATTTTTCTCGGAACCTGTAGTATTAAATAAAAATGAATTATTTCCGATTCAAAATTATGGAACTGGAATGACACCGTTTTATACTGTTTTATCACTCTGGGTCGGTTCTTTATTGCTCATCTCACTGCTTTCAACCGATTTACCACATGCAGAAGAAATACTTCCACGAGAGATGTATATTGGGAGATTATTTACTTTTGTGACAATTGGTTTGTTACAAACAGTCATAGTAACCTCAGGGAATATTTTCTTAATTGGGGTAGGAGTGAGTAGTAAGGTTTGGTTCATTCTATTTGGATTATTTATTAGTATTATTTTCATGTTTATCGTTTATACCGTCGTTTCTATTTTTGGAGATGTAGGAAAAGCAATGGCAATTGTTTTACTCGTATTGCAAATTGCCGGATCTGGAGGTACGTATCCTGTCGTATTACTACCAGAATTTTTCCAAGCGATAAACCCATTTTTACCTTTTACATATGCCGTCGATCTCATGCGGGAAGCAGTTGGTGGCATTATATGGAGACGAGTTTTTCACGATATGTTATTCCTTGCCATATTCGGAGTGATTTTTATTTTAGCCGGGTTATTTTTAAAAGGACCTGTTAATAAAACGATGCACAAATTACTTCAATCAAAGGGGTCGCGATTATTCCATTAATAGTGATCCCTTCATTTTAATACGTTTCATTCCTAAAATAAATTTACCATCTAAATCCCTATCTGTAAATAAACACCATGTGAAAAATGCAGATTAATATCTTCATTTCTATTATAATAGAATAAGAGAGCCTCACTTAGAGAGGATGTTCAGAAAGTCCGGTTTATTTACCTTTTTGAACGTATTTAAAGGGGGGGAATAGAAATGAAGAAAAAGAGAAGGAAATGGATGATTGCAATTTCTACAGTTGCCTGTAGTTTATTAATTATAGATGTAGTTGCTAGTATTTATTTTTATAATTTAGCGATAAAACGCGGTCCGAAAGACTTTTTACAAGGAAATGAAGATTTAGAAGTTTCAGCGGAGACGTTAGATGAATTTTTAGAAGGGGATTGGATTACGTGGACGAGAGAACAACCTTTTGAACCAGTTGAAATGACGTCTTTTGATGGGTTAACACTAAAAGGATATTATTTACCGGCTAAAGAGCCAACAAATAAAATAGTAGTTTTCGCTCATGGGTATCTCGGAAACGCTTTCGATATGGGGTTATTTGGGGAGTACTATAATGAAAATCTCGGGTATAATGTGTTTACACCAGATCTCCGCGGGCATGGACAAAGTGAAGGTGATTACTATGGTTTCGGTTGGCATGATCGTCGGGATCTTATCGACTGGATGAATCAATTAATCGAAAAAAACGGTCCAGATACAGAAATCGTCATGCACGGTTTATCAATGGGAGCAGCAACTGTTTTAATGGCTTCTGGAGAAGAATTGCCGTCAAATGTGAAGGCGATTATTGCTGATAGTCCATATACTTCTGTCTATGATCTGTTTGCATACCAGATGAAAAGAATGTTTCATTTACCAGATAAACCAGTGTTACCGACTACGAGTATGGTGACCCAGTTGAAAGCAGACTATTCGCTAACTGAAGCCTCTGCATTGGAGCAAATTAAAAAAACGGACGTACCTATCTTATATATTTCAGGAGAATCAGACACATTTGTACCAACAGAAATGACAAAAGAATTATATGAAAATACGAAAAGCGAAAGTGAGATTGTAACATATCCAGGTGCAAATCATGGAGAATCAATCGTTTTATATCGTGAGGACTATTTAAAGAAAATAACTACTTTCATAGAAAAGTATATGTAAAAAAATTCCTGCCTCATCTATTGGCAGGAATTTTCTCTTATTTCACTTTTTCAAGTGTTAATTGTGCGGCTTTTTCATATGCTTTTTGAAGTTTTCTTGAGATCTCTCCCGGTTTTCCATCGGCAATTTGCTTTTTGTCAACTTCAATGACCGGTAAAACCTCTGAGATACTACTTGTTAAGAACATTTCGTCGGCGTCCTGAATATCATCTACAGTAAATGCTTCTTCAATGAACGGGATGTTTAATTCATTTGCGAATCGTTCAACAGCAATTCGAACACATCCTTTTAAAATTCGATGCGTTGCGGGATGTGTATAAATTTTGCCATCTTTCACAAGAAAGATATTCGATGAGCCACATTCTGTTACACGTCCATCGATATGAAGAATTGCTTCATAACACCCTTGTTCCATTGCAGTCTGCTTTGCCAAGACATTTGGAAGCAGATTTAAACTTTTAATATAGCAATTTTGCCAGCGCTCATCAGGCAATGTAATCGCGCTAACACCGTTTTCTAGATTTTCTACATTACGAGATTGATTTACAAGATATGCATAAATATTTGGCTCAATCTCTTCAGGGAATGTATGAATTCGTGGTGCAGAACCTCTTGATACTTGTAAGTAAATAAAACCATCTTGTTCCATATTATTTCTTGAAATTAATTCAGATAGTAAAGTAATAATTTCGTCTTTTGATTGTTTAATGTCAATTTGGATAGCTTCTAATGAACGTAATAAACGATCAACATGTTCATTTAATAAATAAAGTTTTCCGTTATAAATGCGGATCACTTCATAAACACCATCTCCAAATTGAAGGCCACGCTCTTCAAATGGAAATTGTAAGCTGTCTTTATGTGTAAACTTTCCTTGTGACATAATTATTGGATACATTGACATTCTAAATAATCCCCCATTCCTACATTTGTATTTTACATCTTATTCGTAAGATTGTAAATTAGTTCATTTGTTTCAATTGTTCATGTTATTATTTATTTGAAATAGTTAAATTTTGAAGGAGGTGACTCGTTTGGATGTTGTCACATTGAAAAAAGATATTATTGAATATAGTAAAAAAATTGGCATTGATAAAATTGGTTTTGCCTCGGCAGACGTATTTACTGAATTAAAGCAACGATTAATGGAACGGGAAAAATTAAATTATGCCTCTGGTTTTGAAAAAGGTTCCGTAGAAGAAAGGACAGAACCTAAACAATTAATGGATGGAGCAAAATCTATTATTTCGATTGCACTTGCCTATCCATCAAAAATAAATAATCCACCAAAAAGTAAACCTGGAGAACGGCGAGGGATTTTTTGTCGTGCTTCATGGGGGACAGATTATCATCATGTATTACGTGATCGGCTGGAAAAATTGGCTGCGTATATTCAAACGAGAGTACCTCAGTTTGAATATAAAACGATGGTCGATACGGGTGAGTTAAGTGATCGTGCAGTAGCAGAAAGAGCTGGTATCGGTTTTTCTGGCAAAAATACGATGATTATTACAAAAGAGTTTGGTTCCTGGGTCTATTTAGGTGAAATGATTACAAATATCCCTTTCATTCCGGATAAACCTATAGAAGATAGCTGTGGGGATTGTCGTATTTGTTTGGATGCTTGTCCAACAGGAGCAATTGTGCAAGGTGGACAACTAAATGCACAGAGGTGTTTAGCTTTTTTAACGCAAACGAAAGATTTTCTTCCGGATGAATTTCGGACTAAAATTGGAACAAGAGTATATGGCTGTGATACATGTCAGGCTGTTTGTCCATATAATAAAGGAATTGATTTTCATTTACATGAAGAATTTGAAGCAGATCCCGAAGTTGCAAAACCACTCCTTCGTCCGATGCTCAAAATGTCCAATCGAGAATTTAGAGAAAAATTTGGGGCTGTTTCTGGATTTTGGCGAGGGAAAAACCCACTACAGCGAAACGCGATGATTGGACTCGCACATTTTAAAGATGAAACAGCAGTCGATGATTTAATTGCAGTGATGATGGAAGATGTACGACCAGTAATCCGTGGAACAGCAGCATGGGCTTTGGGTAAAATTGGTACAAAAAAAGCCCGAGAAGCAATTAAAAGGGCACTGATAAAAGAAAAAGATGAACGGGTTATTGTAGAAATGGAAAAAGGATTAGAGCTCACAAAAGTAAAATAGGATATCGGATAAATTTTATCATATATATTAGTGAGAGAAATTTTTATTAAACATCCAATGTTTAAACGCAATTTTTTTCAATAATGAGCCACTTCGCATGTTTATTTGTGACTCCGCATGTTTTGCGAGCCACTACGCATGTTTTGGGGCGATTCAACATGTTGTGTAAGCCACTCTACATCTTAACTCTTGATTCCACATGAAGTACGATC
>NZ_JBPPZG010000012.1:28531-36134 GCF_051918545.1 Pseudogracilibacillus amylolyticus (SeqCode)
TAAACATCCAATGTTTAAACGCAATTTTTTTCAATAATGAGCCACTTCGCATGTTTATTTGTGACTCCGCATGTTTTGGGGCGATTCAACATGTTGTGTAAGCCACTCTACATCTTAACTCTTGATTCCACATGAAGTACGATCCACTCAACATATTCACTCACAGTTAACTAAACTGCTTGATCACAGTAATAGAACATTTGCGTTTTAATTGGACGCTTAACTTTCTGAAAGGAGAATTCTGTGAACGGTTTTATGTACGACCGACAAAAAGCGGTTGAATATGCTGAAGTGTGGTGGAATGATTACAATCCGGCTTTTCCACAGTTTGCTGTTGATTGCACGAACTATATTTCCCAGTGCTTACTTGCAGGTGGAGCTCCAATGTGGGGAGAACCTAATCGGGAACGAGGCTGGTGGTATCGTAATAACAATTGGAGTTTTAGCTGGTCAGTTGCCCATTCTTTTTATTGGTATTTAAAAACTCAGGCGACTAGTATACAAGCAACAGAGGTAGAAAGTGCGGAAGAACTTTATCCTGGCGATGTCATTTGTTATGATTTTCAGGGGGATAATAGATGGGATCATACGACAATTGTTGTCACCTATGATAGAGCCGCGAACCCTTTAGTCAATGCTCATACGGATAATAGTAGGCACAGATTCTGGACGTATATAGATTCCGCAGCTTGGACTCCAAATATTAAGTATGCTTTTTTTCGCATTAATGGTTAAAATTAAAAGGTAGATTATATGTAAGGAGTTTTAAACATGGGCCTAAATATCGTATTATACCAACCAGAAATACCTGCAAATACCGGAAATATAGCACGTACATGCTTAGCAACGAATACGTCATTACATTTAATTCACCCATTAGGTTTTTCGACGGATGATAAAATGCTTCGCAGAGCGGGTCTGGATTACTGGAAAAATGTAACGATTTATGAATATGAGTCAATCGATGAATTATATGAAAAACATAAGCAAGGTACTTTTTATTATATCGAAAACTTTGGAACAAAATATTATTCTGATTTTGATTACAGTGATTTGGATGAAGAATTATTTTTTGTCTTTGGCCGGGAGACAAACGGAATTCCAAGAGCGCTGATTGAAGGAAAAGAAGACCATTGCCTTAGAATTCATATGACCGATAAAGTGCGGTCATTAAACTTATCCAATACAGCAGCCATCGTAATTTACGAAGTGTTACGCCAGCAAGGTTTTCCGAACTTATCATAAGTTAAGTTGTTTTATAAAACTGCAAGGACAGATAAGAGTAAACCCAAAAGCTGTTTATGAAAGAATATCTCTAAACTGTTAAGTAACTTCTGCAAGAGTACTGAATACAACGACCGCTTCGGCAGAATACTACGCTTTCCACGGGCACGGCTTCAGCCTCCTCGCGGAAAAAGCGCCGCTGCGGGGTCTTCAGACGCGTGCTGTTCCCGTAGGAGTCTTCGTATTCTGCCTACGCTAGTATGATTCTCAAATTAAAGAATTGCCGTTTGTCCAATAAATCTATCCCAGCGGAGGAAATACATGGAGACTCCTGCAGGAGGAAAGGCCTAGGTGAGACAACGCAGTGCGCAGCACAAGGAAGGCTCATCAGCCGCCTGCGGAAAGCGGAATGTATTTCCGTAGCGGTAGGTCAATTCCTATCCGAATTTACTGCTCAGTTTCCTTCAACTACGTAAATCTGAAAGCATTAATCTTTGGGAAAAGACTCCAAAAGCAAAGGCGCCGACCTAGAAAATGAAAAATCGTCATGTAATCAAAGTCACATGACGATTCTATTTATTGATTGTTTTTTGGTACGCCTGGTTTTGATTCGTATGCCGATGTTAAACAAGAAGTAAGGAATGCTATAGAAATAGCTATGATTAATGCAAGTTTCATGTTAAATCCTCCTTAAAAACGATTAATAATATCTTCTCTAATTATAACGCCTTAACACCCATTTGTGAACTCAAACAATAGTCTATCCATAAAAATGTCAATTATTGATAGCTAAGCCGATACAATGGGATAAGTTTTTCATACGTTTGTTTTGCAAATGTAATAAATGCATCACCGTCTTTTAAAATCGGATTATTTGGAAACAATTGTTTTCCGATTAAAAATTCAGCTTTTTTCACATCACGAAATCGTTCCAATGCACTTTTTAAATCAATGTTTTCAATCGCTGTTGCATCTTTTTTCGTATGATCCAGTGAGATAACATAATTATCTGCACGTAGTTTCTCTATTTCGCTTATATGTTGTAAAAAAGTACTAGCTATTTCTGATTTACCAGGTAATTCATAAATGAACGCCAGCCAAATAAAGACACGATCATCCCAAAGGCCGACTTGAAAGTGAGGGTGTTTTTTATAACCGCGCTTATTTCCTGCAATCGCTAGCCAGGTATCGTCTGGAGGATTGACCGTTCGCCTCGCATGTCTAGCAATATGTAAATACATTTCTGAACCAATCATACTGGATAAGTCATCTGTTAAAACATCACCAATTGCTCTAAATTTGGGCTGAATATTATCTTCAATTGCCCGCTTTCTAGGCATTAAGCCCTCGATATTGAAAATGTTAAAATCGGCTTCACTAAAACCGTTAAAATTCATTCCGACATGTTCCTCTCTTTAGCATTTCTACGTAATTTTTACTTGGCAGCAAAGAAGAATAAAAAATCCCTAGCTAGTGCACGCCCAATTTTTTAATAGCGTAACATGAAATGGAGAAAATATACATAAATTTGGTCGATTAAACTGAGTCACAAACAAAAGATAGCGCATACATGATTGTTTCGCTTTATTTAGGGGTTATTAGTTGCTCAAGTTATCCGACAGTTCTATAATGAGAACAGAGTGTAAATTTCGTATTAATTACGGAAAAGTCAATATCTAATGGGGGTATAAGACGTGGCACAGAGTGCAGAACCTAGGGAGAAGTTTTGGCAAAAATTTTATGGTCCAAACATGGGATATGTAGAAGAACAATACGATCTGTATAAAGAGGATCCAAATGCAGTTGATCCGTCTTTAAAAGCAGTATTTGATGAACATGGTGCCCCTAAATGGTTGGATCATATTGACAGCGGACAGCACACAGGTGGCGAGTTTTCGACAAATGATGTGCGAAAAATTACTGCTGCGATGAAGTACCTTGATGCAATCCGACGATATGGTCATCTGGAAGCTGATATTTATGCAGTCGGTGGTTGGGATGAAAAGACTAATTTGTTAGATGCAGAAACGTACAATATTACTGATGAAGACCTACGAGCAATTCCTGCTTCATGGCTTTGGGATAAAGCGCCTGCAAACCTAGAAACAGGATATGATGTAGTAGAGTTCTTACGTGAAAAATATACTGGTAAAATATCATTTGAATTTGATCATGTCAATAGTGACGAAGAAAGAAAATGGTTTTTAGATCGAATTGATTCAGGAAATTTCGAGTTTGAACTTTCTGATACCGAGAAAAAACAATTACTAGAAAGATTAATACACATAGAAGGTTTTGAACAATTTTTGCAAAAAACCTTTGTTGGACAAAAACGATTTTCCATTGAAGGCTTAGAATCAATGGTGCCTGTGCTAGATCAAATTGTTAAATCGGCAAATGCTGATAAAATTGAAAATATTATGATGGGAATGGCTCATAGGGGCCGTTTAAGTGTGCTTGCACATGTTCTTGGAAAACCTGTCGATCGAATATTTTCAGAATTTCACCATGCACCTGATAAAGAATTAATTCCTTCTGAAGGTTCGATGGGGATTAACTATGGGTGGACAGGAGATGTGAAGTATCATTTTGGTGCAACCCGTGTTGTAGAAAATGACCAAGCATCAACGAGAATTAAGTTAGCGAACAACCCATCTCATTTAGAGTTCGTTAATCCTGTTGTTGCAGGTTTTACTCGTGCTGCACAAGATATACGAACAGAAAAAGGCTATCCGAAACAAGATTTAGATAAAGCAATTAGTGTACTTATTCATGGAGATGCGGCATTTATTGGGGAAGGTATTGTGCCTGAAACAATGAACTTAAGTGGTCTGGAAGGATACCGTGTTGGTGGAACACTTCATATTATTGCTAATAATCTAGTTGGATTTACAACAGATCGAAAAGAGAGTCGTTCTACTCGTTATACTAGTGATCTTGCGAAAGGCTATGAAATTCCTATCATTCGTGTCAATGCTGATGATCCAATTGCGTGCGTACGTGCAATTCAATTAGCATATGAGTATTCACATGAATTTAAAAAAGATGTTGTACTTGATCTTGTCGGTTACCGTCGTTACGGACATAACGAAATGGATGAGCCAAGAGCAACACAACCGAAGCTTTATAAAGAAATTGATAACCATCCAACAGTTACAGAAATTTTTGCTAGTGTTTTAAAAGAACAAAACATTGTAACAGAAGATGAAGCAAAAGAAATGAAAGCGAAAGTTCAGAAAGAGTTGCAAGATATTTATAGTGCAATGAAAGAAGATACGCTTGCAGGTATTTCTGAAGTGAAAATGCCTGATTATCTAGCAAATAGTATTGACCATTATGAGACTGCTGTACCTCTAGAAGATTTGAAAAAGCTAAATGAAGATCTACTAAAACGTCCAGAAGGATTTAATGCGTTTAAACGTCTAGACAGAGTTTTTAAACGTCGTAAAAATATTCTTGAAGAAGGCCATAAAGCAGAGTGGGGCGAAGGAGAAGCATTAGCTTACGCATCAATTTTAAAAGATGGTACTCCGATAAGACTCACCGGGCAGGATTCTGAACGTGGAACATTTGCTCACAGACATCTTGTTTTATATGATACAGAAACAGGTGAAAAATATTGCCCAATGCACGGGTTAGAAGATGCTAATGCGTCATTTGCTATTCATAATAGCCCGCTTTCTGAGACAGCTGTGCTAGGTTTTGAATATGGTTATAGTGTGCAATCACCAGAAACTTTAGTAATATGGGAAGCACAGTTCGGTGATTTTGCGAATGTTGCGCAAGTAATTTTTGATCAATTTATTTCATCTGCTCGCGCAAAATGGGGCGATAAATCCAATATGGTCATGTTATTACCACATGGTTATGAAGGTCAAGGTCCGGAGCACTCTAGTGCCAGATTAGAACGTTTCTTGCAAATGGCTGGAGAAAATAATTGGATCGTTGCAAATGTTACATCATCTGCACAATTTTTCCATTTATTACGCAGACAGGCAAAAATGCATGGACGTGAAGAAGCAAGACCGTTAGTAGTAATGTCTCCGAAAAGTTTATTACGTAATGAACGTGTAGCATCTGAAGCAAAAGAATTTACAGAGGGTAAATTTGAACCATTACGCGATCAGCCTAACTTAAGAGTGAGTAAGAAAAATGCAAAACGTCTTCTCCTTGGCTCTGGTAAAGTGATGGTTGATATTGAAGAAGCAATTGCAAATTCGGAGGAGAAATTCGATTGGTTGCGTGCATTAAGGGTTGAACAATTATATCCATTCCCAATGGAACAATTGAAAAAAGAAATAGCCCAACTACCTAATTTAGAAGAAGTTGTTTGGGTACAAGAAGAACCTAAGAATATGGGAAGTTGGCGTTTTGTTTTAGAGTATTTACGTGAACTAGTAGACGACAAAAAAATTAGATATGTTGGTCGTCCAGAAAGAGCTGCTACATCAGTAGGAGAGCCGAATATCCATAAAATTATTCAAAACAAAGTCGTAACAGAAGCGATTAATCCAGCAAAGGGAGGAAATAGTAGTGAAGGAAATTAAAATTCCAGAACTAGCTGAATCTATAACAGAAGGAACAATTGCAGAATGGCTCGTAAAACCAGGTGATAAAGTTGAAAAAGGTGATCCTGTTGTCGAGCTAGAAACAGATAAAGTAAATGTTGAAGTTAACTCGGATTATGCGGGAGTACTTGTAGAAGTATTAGCTGAAGAAGGGGACGACGTAAGCGTAGGTGATACGATCGCAAAAGTCGACGAAAATGCAGAAGCTGGAGCAGTAAGTGAACCTTCCGCTGACGCACCAAAAGAAGAAGCGAAAGCCGAAGCTCCTAAACAAGAAGAAGCATCTACTCCGGCTGCAAGCACAGAAGAAACTGTAGATAATTCAGGTGTTGTAGCTTCACCAGCTGCAAGAAAACTTGCTCGTGAATTAAACATTGATTTAACGAAGGTTAAACCACAAGATCCACTTGGTCGAATTCGTCCTGAAGATGTGGAAGCTGCAAATCAAGCGGCTCAATCAGCACCAGCACCGGCTGCAAAACAAACGCCAGCTGCTGCATCAACACAAGAATTCACTAAGCCAGTTAAAGTTGAAAAAATGTCGCGTCGACGTCAGACAATCGCTAAACGTTTAGTTGAAGCACAGCATAATTCTGCAATGTTAACAACATTTAACGAAGTGGATATGACCGCAGTCATGAATATGCGTAAAGAACGTCAAGAAAGCTTTGTTGCTAAAAATGATATTAAATTAGGCTTCATGTCATTCTTTACAAAAGCAAGTGTTGCTGCACTTAAGGAATTCCCATTACTAAATGCAGAAATTGATGGAACAAACTTAATTATTAAAGAATACTATGACATCGGTATTGCAGTATCCGCTCCGGGTGGATTAGTGGTGCCAGTTGTACGTGATGCGGATAAATTGGACTTTGCAGGGATTGAGCGTGAAATTGTTCGTTTAGGATCAAAAGCACGTGATAACCAGCTTGGCTTAGACGATTTATCAGGCGGATCATTTACAATAACAAATGGTGGTATTTTTGGATCAATGTTATCAACTCCAATCTTAAACGCACCACAAGTTGGTATTCTCGGTATGCACAATATCGTAAAACGTGCCGTCGTCATGCCAGACGATACAATTGAAGTACGTCCAATGATGTATCTAGCATTATCTTATGACCACCGTATCGTTGACGGTAAAGAAGCTGTTCAGTTCTTAGTACGTATCAAAGAAATGCTTGAAGATCCATATGATTTATTGTTACAAGGATAATAATATTAAAATTGAAATCCCGCTAGAGACTAGAGTCTCCGGCGGGATTTTTATCGGTTTAATGGACAACAGTTCGTTGCCTAGAACTGGAAACTTGCCTTGTCAATGGTGATGTCGTTCACAGTTCACGAATCAATAAATATAATTTTTTGAATCCTTCTTATGCATATGTTAAAAATCTCTCTATGTGTCCGTTCGAATTATATTTCCATTACCACGGTCACAAAGCACCTTTTTATGTTCCCGTTCGACCAATATTTTCGCCATCATGGTCACAAAGCGCATCACTATGTGCCCGTTCAGAGCATTTTTCCATCACCACGGTCACAAAGCGCCCCTCTATGTTCCCGTTCGAATTATATTTCCTTCATCACAGTCATAAAGCGTATCACTATGTTCCCATTCAAATCATGTTTCCTTCACGACGGTCACATACTATATCTGCTAATGCTCAATTAGTGACTAACGATTAAAATATAAAATTTGTACTTTTATTTTCACTCTTATTCCAAGTAATATATAATGTAAAGTGGAATAAGATTGTAAGTGGGATTGTTTTTAGGAAAGGAATTACATAGATGAAACAAAAACG
>NZ_JBPPZG010000013.1:0-35745 GCF_051918545.1 Pseudogracilibacillus amylolyticus (SeqCode)
CTCTTTGCTAAAGCAAGGAGGTTTATTCTTTATTTTCGATTAATTCTACAGATTTAGCTTTTCCTTGTTCAGGATAAGAAACCGCAATCTCTCCTTCCAAAATGATCTGAACATAGTCTCCAACATGAAAATCCTCTACTTTTTCATACTGAATGGCCACAAGAGACGGAGCAGGTTGCAATCAATCAATTTTTTCATATGTAAGTTCTAGCCATTTGATAGCCTCTTCTTCGGTCGCTCCCTCAGCTATAAGCAAACTATCTTCATTGACTTCCATAATATATCCATCCATTTTTTGACCATTACAACTGCCAAGGCACAACACCAAAAAACAAATAGCAAAAATTAATTGTCGACGCATACTTATCCTCCTCAGTATGTGACAAAGTCTTGACAACCTCCTCCTTTTCTAGTAATCTACTAAATATGTTAACTCAAGTTAGTTTTGGTTAACATACATATTAAGGAGGAAAGTAAATTGAATAACTCGAAGCTTCAGATGATGATTGTAACAGCATTATTCGCAGCAATTATAGGAATACTTGCTCAAGTTACAATACCTTTACCGCTCGTTCCGATTACTGGGCAAACGCTTGCAATTGGTCTTGCAGCTACTATTTTAGGTTCACGTTATGGTACTTTATCTTCTGTTCTTTATCTTATTATTGGAGCAATAGGTATTCCAGTATTTTCACAAATGTCAGCTGGCTTTGGAGTAATTTTTGGACCAACAGGTGGATTTATCGTTGGTTTCATTCCAACAGCTTATGCGATCGGGCTATACTTAGAAAAAACAAAGTTCAACGTCATCAATGCATTTATCGCGAATATCATTGGAATGTTTATCACCTTAATTATTGGAACTGTTTGGTTAAAAATTGCCGCTAACCTGTCATGGACCGCCGCTTTCGTAGGCGGGTTTGCTCCATTTATTGTTGGCGGAATAATCAAAGCGATTCTTGCCGCATGGATTGGTATCACCGTCCGTAAAAGACTGGAATCAGCTAATATTTTATATGTTCCTGTTAAAAAAGCAAGTTGAATTTAGAGTAAGCGTGCCGGTACAGCTAAGCACGCTTTTTATCCTCACCTTGACTTTAATTTTCTTTTCCCAATTAAGTACTCGACAGTCCCCGAACCAATAAATACTCCTACTAAAATAAATACCAAGCCAATATAATGATTTTTCATAATCGGTTCACCTAAAAATAACGATGCACCTAATAAAGCAAACAACGTATTTAAGTTTACAAAAATGGTCGTCTCCGTCGGTCCAACATTTTTTATCGCAAAATTATAGATCATATGCCCAAAAGCCGTTGCAATAATCGCACTAAATAGAAAAACACTTCCTAACTTCCATGTAAATAATTGCGTTAACTGCGCTAAATCACCTTCGATTATATAGCTAATAATAAAAATAAATACAGAACCAACTAAAAGCATATAACCGGTAAGTAAACGCGGATCGAAAGTAGGATTTAACTTACTAATCAAAATAAAACTAAATGCTTGCATAAACATCGATAAAAAGATCATTAAATCTCCGATAGAAATAGCTTCAAACCCTTCAGCACCTGCTAAAGAAGTAGTTAATATCCCGATAAAGCCTAATAAAAATCCCAGTGCACGAAGTCGAGAGATACGATCCCGTAAAATAATGATCGATAAAACCATTGTCACAAGCGGAGCAGCGCCTAAGATAATCCCTGCATTCACACCAGATGTTCGAGTTAATCCTAATGCTAAAAAAGTGTGGTGAAAAGCCACATTGAAAATTGTAATAATGAGAATTGTTTTCCATTCATCTTTTGTAGGTAATCGAAAAATACCAAGCAATTTGGTGATCACAAGTACAGCTATTCCTGCTAAAAAAATTCGTGCAGCTGTTAATGTGATTGGTTCAATACTATTTACAAGTACGACAAGTGCCGATAAATTAACCCCCCAAACTGCCATAACGAAAAATAATAGTGTGTAAATTCGTGCCAAATAATCACCTAGTTTCTCTTAACATTCCTGTTGCCATCTCTAATTTAAAATTGAAAAATCGTTGATAACAGCGACTTCCGTGTAAGGAAGCCAATTCAACGATTTTCACATAATTTTATACTTACTATTCTAGTATAGCATTTATTCCTCTACTATTTTAGATTTTTCTTTTCGTAGATGACGGAATATGAAGCTCTTCGCGGTATTTGGCTACAGTTCTCCGTGATATAACAATCTTTTTTTCCTGTTTAAACAAATCAGAAATTTTCTGATCAGAAAGTGGTTTTTGTTTATCCTCATTATCGATCATTTCCACTAATAATGCTTTTACTTTAGATTGCGACGTACTTTTTCCATCTTTAGTAGCTAACTTTTTTGAAAATAATTTTCTTAAATCAAAAGTCCCCACCGGTGTTTGAACAACTTTATTCATTGTTGCGCGGCTAACTGTCGATTCATGCATGCCAATTTCATCTGCAACTTCTTTTAATGTTAAAGCTTCTAATGCAGTAGGCGAACCAATGCTCAAGTATGCATGCTGTCGATTTACGATCACATCCATTATTTTCAAAATTGTCGTTCTGCGTTGTTCAATGCTTTTTAATAGCCACTGGAATTTTTGAAAATGATTGTCAACATATTTCGATAACTCATTGACATGTTTACATTCATTTGAATATGTGTAATTAAATTTAATTTCGGGTAAATAATAATCATTTAAAGATATAGAAAATTGATTCGACTCTTCTAATCTGTCAATAAAAATGTCTGGAGTGACATATTCTGCTTTTTCCCCTTCTAATTGATCTACTGGTCTAGGGTTCAATGTTTGGATCATCTTAATTAAATCTTTTATCTTTTGTAATGAAACATTTAAATCTTCCGCAATAATGTCCCATTTGTTTTCGGCAATATTGGTTAGATGATTTTCTATAATAGTAACTAACATTCCATTTTCCGGATATTTCTTTTTCGCTTGTATAACGAGACATTCATACAAATCACCTGCTCCAATGCCAGCAGGTTCGAGTTGATGGAGAATATTTTTCGCCCGATAAACTTCTTTTTCACTTATTCCTAAATGATCACAAACCTCTTCATCTGTTATAGTTAAATAGCCTTGTTCATCAATATTATAGATGAGATACTCCATTATAGTTCTCTCAAAATCCGTTAAGTCATAATCGACTAATTGCTCCATTAATTGGTCGTATATCGTTTTTTTATCGCTAACAGAATAATCAATTGGATTTGCTACGTCTACACCTGTGCGTCTAATGTTTATAGGGGTGTCGTGATCTTTCTCGATTAGTTCAATAAAAGGGTTTTCTTCTGCTTGTTCACGGATAAACTGCATTAACTCATATGTTGAAAGTTGTAAAAGTTCAATCGCCTGACGAAGTTCTGTAGTCATGACCATTTTCAACATCTGTCTTTGTTCTAAGACCATTCTCATCATTTATCCCTCCCAAAATGACCCCCTATGAACATTAAAGCGCTACCAATTTTGTGTAAGAAATTATTATTTAATTAACTTACTAATCTCTTTAAATTTAGGATGTTCAGCTGTCTCCATTAACTCAAAAAGTGCCATTTCTACAGATGTAACTGCTGCTCCAAGCGACTTCATTTTTTCAAGTCCGATTTCTTTATTTTCTTTCGTTCTAGAAGATACTCCATCAACGACTATTTCTACATGCTTTCCTTCATCTAATAATTCACTCACTGTTTGATACACACAAATATGCGTTTCAATACCTGCAACGAGAAAAGAATTTTTTCCAAGTTTTTTTAGTTCTGCTTGGAAGTTCTCATTCTTACATGCACTAAACGTCATTTTATCGATTGGGCTGTTCGCTGTTAAATGCTGTTTAATTTCTTCAGCAGTTGGGCCAAGACCTTTTGGATATTGTTCAAGCCAAAGAATCGGTATATCAAGAAGCCCTGCTCCCTTAATTAAGCTTTCTAAGTTCGCAATAAGGTCTTCACTTTGATACATAATTTTGGCAAGCTTCCCTTGAACATCAATAATCACAAGCGCCGTATCGTTTACTTTTAACATATTATTCAACCCCTCATTTCATACATTATATATATCTTAACATAAATAGCTATCAATCATTTAAAAAAGAAGTCGTTTGTCGTATTAAAAATAGATAGATAAACTTCTTTGAGTGGAAGTTTTTTTACTTGAGCTATTTTACGTATCGACATATGCATCATTTTAGGATGGGTCATCTGATCTTTAAACTGTCCGCTGAATGTCCATGGTCCATCCGTCTCTACCATTAATAATTGAAGTGGATATTGTTTCACTAATGTTCGGGTTCTTTTTTTATAACAAATATCTGGAGTTACAGAGATATGATATTTATTGGCAAATAGCCGCTCAATTGTTTGATTATCTCCTTTAAACCAATGGAAATGGGCTTGTTTAACAGAATGTTTTTCAAGTAAGTCACAGGCGATGAGTGCATCTTCATACACGGCATGTAATATTATTGGTTTGTCATATTTTTTTGCTAGTTTAATGAAATATTCTAACAGCTCAATATAGGCTTCAATTTTTACTGAAGGATCTTCTTGTTTCAGATAAAAGGGAAGACCAACTTCACCAATCGCCACCATTTCATTTGCATGTTGCTCAATAAACTGAGTCAACTCAATGACTTCTATCTCACTAGGATATGCTTGTTCCGGATAAAACCCAAATGCTGGTTTTACCGTTTTATATTTACTTGCCAGTTGTTGAACTTGCTTAGCTGAAGGTAAGTTTTTTGATACTGATATTAGAGAATCAATTTGATCCTTCTCTAAATCGTTTAAAATTCTAGTTTGATCTTGTTCATTATAATTATCGATATGAATATGTGCATCAATTATTTTTTTGAACATGTTTGAACCACCTTTTATATTTTCCGATTAAAAACAATATTAGTTCTTTTCATTCTACCATCTCTTTTTCTTAACGCAATCTGTTTCTAAAAATTGCCCGTCTGTACTATAACAACTTATCTTTTTTTAGTCTTTTGTGTTATAATAGATATTAGTCTGGTTTATTTACTTTTTTTCAGACAGATTACTAGTTTTTTTGCGATCAACTAGGGATCTGTCGTTTTACGTTTCAATAATTATATAGGAGTGTTGTAAATTGTTTAAAGATGATCGCTTTAAAGGAATAACAACAAGCGATTTGAGAAAGGACTTAATCGCGGGTATTACAGTTGGTGTCGTTGCTATTCCGCTCGGTATGGCGTTTGCAATTGCCTCAGGTGTAAGTCCGGAATATGGAATTTACACGACGATAATAGCCGGGTTAATTGTAGCTATCTTCGGGGGCTCGCACTTTCAAATTGCTGGACCAACTGGTGCGTTTATTCCAATTTTACTAGCTATCGTTTTACAATATGGTTATGAGGATTTACTAATTGCCGGAATGCTAGCTGGTATCATGCTTATCCTCATGAGTGTATTTAAATTTGGTAGTTTAATAACGTATATACCTAGGTCTGTCACAATCGGATTTACATCAGGGATAGCAGTAATCATTTTTTCTGGACAAATTGAGAACTTTTTAGGTCTTGAAAACGTAGAAAGTAAACAATATTTCCACGAAACGATACTCGAACTTTTTCGCAATTTCCATACGGTAAATATCTTTAGTATCGTTGTTGCGATAATCGGATTGCTCATTATTATTTTTGTCCCAAGGTTTTTTCCAAGAGTTCCAGTTCTGCTAGTCGCACTAGTAATCCCAGCAATAATAAGTTACTTTTTATTCCCTGGAAAAATTGCTACCATTGGATCGGCATTTGGAGGAATCCCTCAGTCTTTCCCGGGATTTCATTTTCCGGAAATCACTTTTAATAAATTGTTATACCTCTGGCAACCAGCCTTTGCGATTGCCATGCTCGGAGGAATCGAATCACTCTTATCTGCTGTTGTAGCAGATGGAATGACAGGTAAACAACATAAGTCCAACCGAGAATTATTTGGACAAGGATTGGCTAATATCATTACGCCTTTCTTCGGTGGAATACCTGCTACAGGAGCAATTGCTAGAACTGCTACGAATATCAAAAGTGGAGCAATCAGTCCATTTTCGGGAATATTCCAAAGTGTATTCGTATTACTGACACTTTTATTATTTGCACCCTTTGCATCACATATTCCATTAGCAAGTATGGCACCGATCTTAATGGTAGTAGCATTTAATATGAGTGAATATAAGTCATTTGGATCGATTCTAAAGCTACGCACATCGGATTCATTAGTTTTAGTTACTACTTTTTTACTTACCGTCTTTGTAAACTTGACGATCGCAGTACCGATCGGCTTATTACTAGCAATGGTATCTTTTGTGAAAAGAATAAGTGGTGTTTTACGAGTAAAAGATATCATGCCTATACAATTTGCAAACGGACAAGGGCGAGGTAAAGGGGAAAGAGCTGAATACAGTTGTCCAAAGATTGCTAGTTTTACAGTCCATGGTCCACTATTTTTCGGTGCAGCAGATCGCTTTGAATCAACATTATCAAGATCTATTCGTAAACGACCATCTGTCCTAATTTTAAAAATGCGACACGTGTCCATGATCGATGTGACAGGTGAAGCGAATTTATCTCGATTTGTTAAAGACTTCATTAAAAAGAAAGGAACTGTTCTGATCACTGAACTACGAGAGGAACCTTTAAACATGTTAAAACGAAGCGGACTCTATGATGTGATAGGATCTGATAACTTCTTTGATGATACTACAGATGCGATTAATCATGCTTTAAAAATTACTGATGTAAAAAAATGTCCATATTGTAATAAACGACCTGACGGAAGTTGTCGTGTATTTAAAAAAATGGAAAATGATCAGGTACAAATGGAAAGTGCCGCAACAGAAGCGGAATAAGCTGTAGTAGTGAGGCATGCAGGGATGTGATTCCGTAAGTTGGGGTTACACTTTGCATGCCACTTTATTTTAGCCACTAGACTTTATGTGGCGTGAGTGACTAGGTATCTTTTAATGTCACTAAGCATCACGATGGAGGCACCTTGCATATTTTATTGCCACTAAGCGTGAACTTGAGCAACTTTCGCCTTGACTTGAGCAACTCACACCTTACGGCCGAGCTCTTTCGCATAACGAGTGGCTGCTTGCAACTTCACCAGTAGAATAATGGATTACTTTACACACTAAAAAATCAACTACCACAAAGCGTGATAGTTGATTTTTTTGGTTTTACTTTTACTAAAATTTACTTTTCTGCTCCTAAACCAGTATGAGCACGTACAGACATTTCAGCATACATTTTATCATTGTCCTCAGGCTTCGTCATTAGAGTAACAATTACAGCCGCTAAGAACCCTAAAGGAATACTAAATAAACCTGGGTTTGATAATGGATAAATTGCTGCATCTCCCATAATATTCGGGCTTAATAAGATTAAGACAACCGTTGTAATTGTTCCAGTTAACATTGCCGCAACTGCACCTGGAGTATTAAAGCGTTTCCAATAGATAGAGAAAATAATAACAGGTAAGTTCGAGCTAGCTCCAACAGCAAATGCATACGTAACTAACTGTGCAACGTTGAAGTTTTTCGCTAAGATTCCTAAGATGATCGAAACTACTCCAATTACAAATGCAGTAATTCTAGCAACTTGGAATTGCTTCCTTGAGTCAACTTCTCCACGCTTAATAACGTTTGTATAAATATCATGAGCAAAAACTCCCGCACCAGTGATAACTAATCCAGCTACAACCGCTACGATTGTCGCGAACGCTACTGCAGAAATACCGGCCATAAATAATTCTCCACCAAGTGTTCCTGCTCCTCCACCAAGCACTTGACCAAGTAATGGTGCAGCCATGTTACCGCCACCACCAGCAGCGTTAATAGCTTCTTCACCAACTAGAGCCGAAGCTGCAAATCCGATGATTGCAATGATGAAATAGAATGAACCAATGATAATCATACCCCATACAACTGATGATCTAGCCGCTTGTGCTGTAGGAACTGTAAAGAAACGTACAAGTAAATGCGATAAACCCGCAGTTCCAAGAATTAACGTAATTCCTAATGACAATAAGTCAATTGGGTTAGTATATAATTTTCCTGGTGTTAAAAATTCCGTTCCATTTTTACTTATGACATCTCCAAATAAGGAAGATAAGTTAAACTTAAATATTACTGCGATGAAAATTAACATGATAAGCATCGCACTCATTAATAAGACTGCTTTAATAATTTGCACCCAACTCGTTGCTAACATTCCTCCAAGTGTTACATAAATCATCATTAGTACACCAACAATGATTAGAGAAACTTCATACGGAATTCCAACAAGTAAATGAATAATTGCACCTGCACCAACAAGTTGAGAAATCATATAAAACATCGTGATTGCCATTGTAACTACAGCTGCTGAAGTACGAACTGGCCTTTGTTTCAGTCGGTAAGAAATAACATCAGCAACCGTAAAGTTCCCTGAGTTTCTAAATGGTTCCGCTATAATAAATAGTACGATAACATAACCCATGAGCCACCCAATTGAATACATAAAACCGTCATATCCATACAAAGCTACGAGTCCTGCAATTCCTAAGAAGGAAGCTGCACTTAAATAGTCTCCAGCAATCGCAAGCCCATTTTGAAAACCTGTTAAAGAACGACCTGCTGCATAGAAATCACCCGTTCCTGTCGTCCTTTTTGATGCTAAATACGTAACATACATTGTTAATGCGATAATTACACCGAATAATATAACTCCAAATAGACTAGCCGTATCCAATATTTATGCCCCCTTTTCTTCTTCTTTTGGTCCATATTTAGCAATTATTTCTTCTACTTGTTTGTCATAAGATCTAGCTTTAAACACATATATAAAAGCTAAAGCCCAAATAACTACATAATATGAGATTCCATATAAATATCCGAAAGTAAAGTTACCAAATACAAAACTTGACATTAACGGCTTTGCATACGCTGACAAAATAGGAAACATCAAATAGTAGAAAAAGAATAAAATTGGTATAGAAAAAACGAACTTGTACTTTCTTCTTTTTAAATTTTGGAACTCCTCCGTTTGTTCTATTTTTTGAAATGCTATTGATTTTGACATGATATTACCTCCCTTTTAACATTTAATGAAAACGCTTAAAAAGAGTTTATCAAAATCGTGAACAAATTGTGTTGCTTTTGTTCGAATGGTCAGAAAAAGAGACTAAGTGGTATTATATTTAATTTATTTAGTGGCCAAATTTTTCAAATAATGCCTTCCGTGCTGATCGACTAACTGGTATCGTTGTTTTCTCTTTATTTTTTAACGTTATGTTGTATGCACCATTAAACCAAGGGGTAATTTCAAGAATATGATTTAAGTTCACCAAATAACTGCGGTGCGTTCTAAAAAACGAGCGACCTTCCAATTTCTTTTCCAACTCCTGTAACGTCATCTTACTTTCAATAACTTCATTTTCCGTGTGAATTTCGAGCATTCGTTGGGAAGGAACAGCATAATAAATAGAATCGGGAGACAGAACGATCATTTTTTCTCCATCATCGATTAATAACTTAGAACTTGATTTCCCGGGAATATGAGTAGAACTCTCACTACTATCTAATAAGCGTTTTCTAATCCGCTCCATCGCCTGATGTAAACGCACCTGATCAAATGGTTTTAACAAATAATCTACTGCTTCAATTTCAAATGCATCAATCGCATAAGCATCATATGCTGTAGTAAACACAAATAACGGTGGGTTATTCGTTGATTTCATAATCTGTTTTGCCGCTTCCACCCCAGTAATTCCAGGCATTTCAATATCAAGAAATAAAACATCTGGCTTATGTTCTAAATACAACTCCACTAATTCTTCACCAGATTCAGCACTTGGACAGAGCGCAATATCTTTTTCCTTTTCTAGCAAGTATATCAACTCTTCGCGTGCTAAATATTCATCTTCTGCAATCATCACATTAATTTTCATTTAAAGTCCTCCTTACGGTACCATTCGGGATGGTAAAATACACTTTGCTTCCTCTTGGCAGATTTTCAACATGTAAACGTGCATCCTCTCCCAATAAACTTATTAATCGCTGGTTTACATTATATAAACCTATCCCGCCATTATCTCTGATAGACTTACGGTTGTTCATAATATTTTCAATTTCCTTTTCATCAAATCCGACACCATTATCTTGAACAGTCACCTGAACTTTCTCACCTTTCTTTTCAATGAAAACATCAATTTTTCCGTTCGTTGTTACAGTTTTCAATCCGTGTTGAATAGCATTTTCAACGAGCGGTTGGATCGTAGAAGGAGGTATTAGCACTTTTGAAATCGTCCGTTCTTGTATAAAATTAATTTGCAGTCGGTTTGAAAATCGAGCTTGAATGATTTCTATATAAGCTTTAACATGCTCACATTCTCTTTCTAATAAGATTAATGACTCTGAAGCAATTCCTAAGTTAAATCGCATAAAATTAGCTAATTGGATGGTAATATGTCTCGCTCTTTTCGGATCCACTCTAAATAATGTTGCAATTAAATGTAATGTATTAAAAAGGAAGTGTGGATTTATTTGCGCTTGTAAATTTCTTAGTTCCGCATCCTTTATATTTGCTTTTAAATTTTCACTCGCAATAACTTTCAACTGATTGGATATCAATTGTCCAATCCCTTGAGCCAATTCTTTTTCAATCGGTCTAATATGTTGCGATTTTCTAAAATAAAATTTGATAAGACTTATCGTATCATTCGCCTCGGTTATCGGTATGATTATTGCAGCTTCCAGTGGACATTCTGGATGTTCACAAGCAATGTCAACTTTAGAATAAGCGATTTGTATTTCTTTTGATTTCAAAGCTTTTTTTGACAAAGGCGTAATAATTTTATGCCCAACCTGATGATGTTCAGCGCCTATTCCTTTAAACGCCAACACTTCATCCTGGCTAGTTACAGAAATAGCTGCCACTTTTAGCCGGTCATACAATAAGTTAGCGATCCCTTCCGCTTGATCGCTTAATGAACCACTTTTTAGAAATGGCAAAGCTTCCTCTGCGATTGTTAACGCCTGTTTTGTTGCTAAAGCCGCTTCATTTTCCTGTTCATTCAACACAATCCCGATCATTGCGGTAAAAACCGCTATGGCAATACTATTTGATAATACGAGCGGAAGACCGGCTAAATTCACGAAATGAATGATACTTTCATTTTGTGGATATAGCACTAGTAAAAGCTGCATTTGCAATATAGGAGGGAATACTCCAATGAAAAGCGCTTGAACCGGAGAAATTACACGTGCTTTTGAGAAAAAGCGTCCTGTTAGCCCCGCGAGTAGTCCTGTAAGTGGGTTGACTAACATGTTGGCAAACCAGCCAATTCCTCCCAAAAAAACTAGGTGAACAGCAGCAATAATTCCGGCGCCTAAACCAACGATTGGCCCACCTAATAACCCTGCAATTACTACAGCAATCAAACTTAGACTAACAACCATTTGATCCGGTTCTACAGACCCTACAAATCCTGTCCCGACGATTTCTCCATTCGAAAGCACAATACCAAAATGGGTACTTGTAATTGCAAATACACCAAACACACATGCATGGATGATCGTCATTTTCGTATTAAATTCCCGGTATAATAATGTGCTAAATTTAGGGATTCGCGTAAGAACGAAGGCAATGACTAACAATAAACCAATTCGTTCTAAGAGTATAATTGTTAAGTCTTTCAATCATCTTCGCTCCTTCATTTCGACTCCTGTTTGCGCTTTTAAATAAAATCGTTCAAAATTAATTGGATCCTTTTGGGGAAATAAAAAAGTTCCAAGGATAGCTCCCAAAAATCCAATTGGAATCGCAATAATTCCAGGGTTATATAAGTTTAACAGTGGCTCTCTTGATATCCAACCATTATCAATATTCATTATATGTGGCCCTAAAATAAGTAAAGTTAATGACGCAATTAGCCCACTTACCATTCCGATCATCGCACCTGCTTGACTGAATCGTTTCCAGTAAATTGTAAATAAAATAATTGGTAGATTACTAGAGGCAGCAAAGATAAATGTTAAAGAAACAAGAAAAGTTACATTAATGTTTTCTAGACCTAAAGCAAATAGGGTAGAAATAAAACCAATCGCTAAAGCAGACCATTGTGCAGCTCTTAATTGCTGCTTTTCCGTTGTTTTACCTTTTTTAATAATATGGTGATAAATATCATGAGAAAAAGCTGTAGTTGCTGAAATGACAAGGCCAGCTACGACCGCCACAACAGTTGTAAAAGCAATGGCTGAAATAAATGCAAGCAAAAAGTCTCCTCCAAGTGCTTTTGCTAATAAAGGTGCTGCTAAATTCCCAGTCGAATCAGCTGCCATTAACTGATCATAGCCAATAACCGCAGCAGTCCCTAGGCCAAGCACTAATGTCATTACATAAAATAGTCCAATGATCCAACTAGCTGTAAGAACAGACTTTCTTACTTCAGATGCATTTTTTACCGTATAAAATCGAATTAAAATATGTGGTAACCCTGCTGTACCTAAAATTAATGCTACATATAATGAAATAACTTCTAGCGGGCTACCGAGCAAATGACCAGGCATAAAAAATTGATCTCCGAGCGGTGTACCTACTTTTACTTCATCAATTAATGCATGGATATCCCATTCATAAAAAGAAAAAACGATTAATGATAGTAAAAACGTACTTGACATAAGTAAAATTGTTTTGACAATTTGTACCCAGGAAGTAGCAATCATTCCCCCAAAGACAACATATACTGTCATAAGACTTCCAATAATAAGAACAGATGTTGAATAATCAATATTTAACAATAAACGGATTAAAAGCCCTGAAGCGACCAACTGCGGGATCATATAAAAAATTGAAATTATAAAAGAACCAATTGCCATAATCAAACGGATTTGATGACTAGGAAAGCGTGCACAAATAACGTCACCTAGGGAATACTTTCCAAGATGATGCACAGGCTCGGCAACAAACAGTAAAACAACTAAATAGGAAACTAAAAATCCTAAAGAATACAGAAAACCATCATAGCCATTTAAAGCTATCGCACCAACAATTCCTAAAAAGGAAGCGGCACTTATATAATCTCCAGCTATTGCCAATCCATTTTGAAAACCGGTTAATTTTCCTGCAGCCGTATAAAATTGAAATGTTGTTTTACTTCTTCTTGCTGCCCAATACGTAATGATCAACGTACAAATAACGATACATACAAAGAATAAAAAATAAGTAAAATTCATTCCGCTTCCTCCTGCCTCATCCTTTCAACTAACTGATCCAGTTGTTTAGCTTTTACCCAATAAATCCAGCCAATAAGCCATGTCATAAGAACTTGCAAGAAAGCATAAAGCCATGCCCATGAAAGCCCAAACAACGCATGTTCATTCATTTTGTCGGGAATAACTGCTAGAGATAATGGAAGAGACATATAAAAGATGACTGCTAACACAGAAATCCACACAACGAATAATCTTCTTTCTTGCTTCCATCTTTTGATGGTATCCACTTCACCCCTCCATTCCTCGTTTTATTTTTAGAAGATTTAGAAAACTTGATACAATATTTTATAAAACTATAATTAGTATCCAAGTTTTGGTAAATGCAAATTGCATGCATTTACTGCGTGTTGTACTAGTCTTGATGACGTTCTAAACAATTAAGTTTAGAAAACTTGGCTTATCGCCAAGCTATTATGGCGAAAGCCAAAGTTGCACTTATGAAGATAAAGAGATTGGGACATAAGCTAAAAAAAGTTATTGAACCACGAATGACTAAGTTTATAATAGTCGCTGCAGAAATATTGTTCGTGTTTCATATCCACTATTTTGTTTTGTCCCAGCCTCCTTCTAAAAAAATGAATACTTAGCCAGGCAGGAAGGTTTTCCTTTCCTACCGGCTAAAGTATGGAAAAAAACGAACAAGAAACGAATTTTTCGTTTCTTTAGTCCGGAGTAAATAAGCTATTTTCTCTTTGATTATTGAAAAGTCGCACCTAAATTCGTTACAATTTGTTTTTTTCGTGAAACTACTCCTTCTAATAGCGCACGGTTACCTGCTAATTGAACATTGAAGGCTTCTTCAACATTTCTACTTGCTTTTCCTAATGCTAAAACTTCCGAGTTACTATTAATAATATCTGTGACTGCTAATAAAAAGAGGTCTAAATCTTTCTCTTCAATAATTTTTTCAATTTCTTTTTCAATTTCGCCTTGCTTTTCGTAAACTTCTTCAAGATCAACTGCATTCACTTGTGCAATTTCTACTTTTGAAGGGCCCATCATAAATTCTTTTGAATCCATCGCTAAAAGTTCCGCAACCGATTTGTCACTCAGATCCGTTCCTGCTTTTAACATATCTAGCCCATATTCTTCAAGATTTACTTTCGCAATGTTAGCGAGCTCTTCTGCAGCTTGTACATCTTCTTGTGTACATGTCGGTGATTTAAACAGCAATGTATCAGAAATAATTGCTGACAATAATAAAATAGCATCTGTTGCAGATACCGCCACATCATTTTCCTTAAACATTTTATTCAAAATAGTTGCCGTACATCCAACAGGCTCAGCTCTAAAATAGAGTGGATCATTCGTTTCAAAATTTGAAATACGGTGATGATCAATGACTTCCGTTATTTTAACGTCACGAATATTATCGACAGATTGCTGAAATTCGTTATGATCAACTAAAATAACTTCTTCTACGCCGTCTTCAACTTTTTCAATTAATCGAGGTGCTTCAACTTCAGCAAAATTTAATACATATTCCGTTTCTTTATTTAATGAACCTAATCTAACCGCTTCTACATTCATTCCTAATTTTGTTTTTAAATTTGCATAAACTAACGCTGAACAAATTGAGTCAGTATCTGGATTCTTATGCCCAAAAATTAATTTTTTTCCCATGACCATACCCCTAATTCAATAGTTATATGTTATAGATTAACATATTTTACGACATTTAGTTACATTTTTGACTTAAATTCTGACCAATTATCTCCGTTTTTCGACATTTCAACCTAAAATAGGTTTAAATTATGTTAAGATATATTTTACAAAATAATAAAGCAACATACAATATAGTTTTAGGAAGAAAGTAGGAATTTTAAAGTGAAGAAGATCGTTATCGTCGGAGCTGGGATTATCGGTGCAACTGCCGCTTATAATCTTGCACGAACAGGTGTGGACGTTACTATAGTTGACCATCATAAAGAAGGTCGAGCTACATCCGCTGCAGCAGGTATTATTTGCCCATGGATTACCCGACGTAGAAACAAAGCATGGTATGAATTGGCTAGAAAAGGTGCGGCTTATTTAGAAGAATTAATTTCTGAATTACATATCGATGGCGAAAATAAAACCAAATACAAAAAAGTCGGTGCAGTTCGGTTACATACAGACAAGGAGAACTTACTTCAATTAAAGGAAATTGCCTTAAAAAGAAGAGAAGATGCACCACAAATGGGCGAAATTTCCCTGTTAAGTATCGAGGAAACGAATGAAAAAATTCCTTATTTAAATGGAATTTATCATGCTTTATTTATCGAAGGTGCTGCTAGATTAGACGGAAATGCGCTCCGAGATTCACTCATTGCTGCTGCAAAAAAACACGGTGCTACTTATATAGAAGGAAATGCAGAACTTATTTACAAAAATAAAACAATTATCGGCGTTCGGGCTGGAGAAGTTTATATTGATGCCGATATCGTCATTGGAACGAATGGTGTATGGATGCCAGAACTTTTAAAACCGTTTGGAATTGATCTAAATATCTCTGCTCAAAAAGGTGAAATCATTCATCTAAAAACTGATTCATTAGATACTTCATCGCTTCCTGTCATCACGCCGCCAAACAACCAATATATTTTGCATTTCGATGACGGTAAAATTGTAATTGGTGCTACCCATAAAAACATTTCCGAGTTTGATATGAAGACGACTGCAGGTGGAATTCATTATATCTTAGATGAAGCTATTAAAGTTGCCCCCAGTTTAGCAGAATACTCCATCACAGAAACTCGAGTCGGATTCAGACCATTTACATTTAATCATTTGCCGATTTTCGGTTCCGTTCCTTCCATTAAAGGGCTGTTAATCGCAAATGGACTTGGTGCCTCAGGGTTAACTACAGGACCCTTTATTGGTAATCAATTAGCAAAAATAGTGCAAGCGGAAGAACTCGATGTTAATTTGGATCATTATCTCGTAGAACAAGCAATAATAAATTAAATAGCTAATTAATATAGACATCCGCAGGACTTTTTGTCAAGCGGATGTTTTGCAATAATAAACTTCATTTTTTTACATCGCTCTGGACTTTTGTTCGTTCATTTTTACCTCAAACTTTTTCAAGTTATCCGCCACTTTTAAGTAAACAAACTGGAATATCGGGCTTTGGATAAACGTAAATACAAATGTAAAAATAAATACAGGTCCACCGATCAATAATCCTAATAGTAACACACTCGTTTCCGTAATAATCCTCACTTTTCCAATAGAAACTCCCGTTTTATCGGAAATCGAAAGCATGAACCCATCGCGAGGTCCTGATCCGATTCCAGCACCATTGTAGATACCACCGCCAATCCCCATAATAACGATTCCCATAATGATCACAACAACATCCGTCCAAGTATGAGTCGCTTGTGGTAAAAAATCAAGCCATAAATACAAGTCGACAAACATACCAATAAGTATTGCATTCGCTATTGTTCCGAATTTTACATAAGTTCGATCAAGAATGAGTGAAACGGTAATTAAAATAATGCCAATAATAATATTCCACGAACCGATGGATAACCCAATCTTTTCAAATAATGCAACACTTAAAACGTCCCATGGATGAATTCCTAGATGTTGCATATTAATCGTTACGGAAATCCCCAGACTAAAAATAAGATTTCCAATCATAAACACCAAAATTCGAGCATAAATCAAGTCTGTTCACTACTTTCAATCCGTAATAAAACACCCTCACTTTTTTCCGCTTACGTTTTCCCTATTAAATTATAACATGGAATGAATGCCAAACTTAAATACCGTGCCTCTTTATGTTTTACGATCCATGATTAATGGACTATAAATAAGTAACGCCAAAGGACTAAATAAATGAAAAAACAACAGTAAAATTAACTTTAGAAAACTTGTTAGTAACCGTTCACTTATCCTTTTGTTCCAGTTAAACAAGTACATAGGCGATGAGGGAAACTAAAATGGATGTAACAGTCATTGCTATGAGTGGTTTTAATGCTCTTGTGCGGACATCTTTTAAACTGACATTAAGTCCTAAACCGACCATCGCTGCTGTTAATAACCATGTTGTAATGTTATCTATTGTTTGTAATATCTCATCTGACACAGGAATAAAACGACCGAATACGTAACTGCCTAATATACTTAGTAAAATAAATCCGAGTAAAAAATATGGAAACGGAACCTTTGTCTTACTTTGTTTAGCATCTTTATTTTTTCGTTTCATCAGATAAATAAATATAAAGCTAAGTGGTACGAGCAAGAATACACGTCCAAGTTTAGCTAATAATGCAATAGCTAATGCGTCGTTCCCCGCCGGTTCTGCTGCAATAGCCACATGTGCTAACTCATGCAAACTCATGCCAGACCAAATCCCATAATCTATTACATCAAGAGGGAGGATTGGTCTAATAATCGTATAAATAATCGAAAAGACAGTTCCCATTAAAGCGATGATTCCGACACTTATTGCTGTATCTTCATCTTTCGCCTTGATAATCGGAGCAATGGCAGCAATAGCAGCAGCACCACACACTCCAGTACCGACACCTAGTAGTAAAGATATCGATTTGTCTGCTTTTAATAATTTTGCTAACCATATAATAAATAGAATAGCAAACGCAATTATGATGGTATCACGGACAAGTAACCCAAGACCGTCACGAAAAATAACATCAATATTAAGTTTTAATCCATATAAAATGATAGCTAACCGTAATAATGTTTTTGCTGAAAATGAAATCCCATTTCTAATAATTTCAGGATAACCGAAAAACTGCCTATATAATACAGCAATAATAATAGCACTTGCCAGTTGACCAATATGGCTAAATCCAGGAACTTTAGCAAGTAAAAATCCTAACAAGGCAATAAAAAAAGTAAATATCACTCCAGTTGTCCATGTTAATGCAAGATTTGTTTGTAGTTTCCTCTCCTGTGGATGTGAATTCATTGATGCACCTCCTTATTAAAGAATAATTAGTTTATTTGCATAAGTAAAATAATTATTTATAATTATTTTCATAAGTAATTACTTATTATAGGTAAGGGTGAGTATAAAAATGGATAAACATTTAGAAGTATTTGTTACAGTCGTTGAACAGCAAAATTTTTCTCGAGCAGCAGAAGAACTGCACATGACACAACCAGCAGTGAGTCAATACATTCGTTTATTGGAAGAAGACATAGGTTGTAGATTGTTAGAACGAACGAATAAATATGTACGTATAAATAAAGCTGGTGAAATTGTTTACCACCACGCAAAAGAAATTATCGGGCTGTATACAAAAATGGAAAGTTTAATTGACGAATTAACGAATAAAGCCAAAGGAAAATTGACTATCGGAGCAAGTTATACATTTGGCGAATATGTGTTACCACAGATTATTTCGATCATGCAACCGAAATACCCAGATATTCAGCCGATCGTAACGATAGGGAATACAACATATATTGCAGAATTAGTGGAGAGGCATCAATTAGATATTGGTATTGTCGAAGGAAAGATTAAAAACACAAATTTAAATCAAAAGACATTTACAGAAGATGAGTTATATATCGTAGCATCTCCAAAACATCCATTACATCAGCAATCTACTATTTCTGTATCTGAATTAAATAAAGCAACGTGGGTGATACGTGAAAAAGGTTCGGGAACACGGGAGGCAATGGATACTTTATTGTTGAAATTAGGTATCCAACCAGCAAAAACGTTGGAATTCAGCAGTACACAGCCGATCAAAGAAGTAGTCGCGGCAGGTCTTGGGATTAGCCTGTTATCAAAATGGGCGATACAAAAAGAATTAAACAATGGGGATTTAGTCATCTTACGAGTTAACGGAACACCGTTTTCCCGTCAATTCTCATATATTACGAATTCCCCGTTTCAAACAAAAGCTTTAGAGTTATTTATAACTTATTTGCATCGTAAAGAATTTATTTAGTATATAACTTGAGTCTTTTTCAAAAAAATCATGCGGTGTCAAGCTGATGAATTGTTACTTGTCCCTACAGAACCATATTCGCTGCAAGGAACGGTTTTGATAGTATTTAAAATGGTGAAATAACAATCTCGTGAATATGGTTGTATAAAATGTGTGTATAGATTTGTAAACTCTAATCATTTTGTACTGTATTTTAAACCAAATAAAAACCCATGAATCCTTATTTATCAAGGTTCATGAGTTCAATCAGACAATATTATATTAACTAAAATTATTCGCAAATACCAGTGGTCGAAATTTAATAAGTCCCTAAACCATTAATCAAATCAATTCGTAGAGATAAAGGTATTTCTAAGGATGAAATGATTCGTAAGACTGGATTATCTGAACTTAATATAACCTGGATCGAAAAAAGAAATGTCTGCTATTCTCCTCATGCGCATTTTTCAATGGCGGAGGCGTTAGATTATCCTTTTGCTGAATTAATGAAAGTTGGTTAGTGCATAGATAGCTATAAAGATGCAGATCATGTGAGGCGGGGGGTTGAAAGAATGTTTTATGAAAAAAACATCAGATCTTCCTTTCATATATCTAATGTAGAGGATTTAAATGATGGAGATATTAAAGAAATGAATTCTATTCATATATCTAATGTAGAGGATTTAAATGATGGAGATATTAAAGAAATGAATTCTATTATTAAGAAAGAATTCAGTGATGACGAATAAAAATAAGCCGTTCCCCTTCCATCAGGGATGCGGCTTGAGCAGTATTAATAGTCTTATTTTATCTTTATATTCGTTATTTATTCATTTGAGACTAGTTATGTCCCAGTCCCCCCCATTACTTTAAGTGCATTATTTTTACAAAGTTAGGACAGCAAAAAGTTATTCTAGTTTACTTGATAATTCAAGCAATATTTCCGGCCAAAAATCTACTTTTCCAGCTGTCTTTCCAGTACGAACTATTACAACGTTATATTTAGGACTAACATAGATAACTTGACCATATTTGCCATGTGCAAAAAAATCATAATCTCCATCTTCACGTTCGTAACCTAGCCACATATATTTGTAATATCCATTGTCACGATTGAAAAAGTCCCATTCGGTATAACTATAGTATGAATCATTTAAATTCTCTTTCCTTTTTGTAGAATCAATGATCCATTGGCTTGATATAATCTGTTCTCCATTCCAGTTACCTTTATTCAAATACAATTTTCCAAACCTGGCAAAATCGATAGCCCTTGCATTTATACCACTTTCCATTTTTTCAAACCCATGCTTTTGGCTATCAATACTCCATGTTGCTGAAAATTGCATTCCTACTGGTTTCCATAATGTTTCTTGTAAATATTCAGAAATAGTTTTTTGAGTTGACCTTTCTAAAATTATTCCTAACAAAAGAGGATTATAATTATTGTATAGAAACTTTTCGCCTGGTCTATCGACTAATTTGGTTTCCCCTAAAGCTAAACGTCTTAGATTAGGGGAATAATATGTTTTAGCATCATCACTAAACAATAATGGTCTTTCATTATAATGAAGTCCAGAGGACATATTTAAAAGGTGTTCAATACTAATCTCTTCAAAGCCTTTATTACTCAATTCAGGTATATAGTTAGTAATGGGCTCTTCAATACTCTCAATATAGCCATCACCTATTGCTTTACCAATGAGAAATGATACAAACGATTTTGCTACAGAAAAAGACGTATTTATAGACTCTCTACTATAGTCGTTAAAATATTTTTCATATATTATTTTGTCATTTTTAATGATAATAAATGATGTTGTATCAGTCTCATTAAAGAACTGTTTAGCATCGCCAATCGTATACCTTTTTTGCTTATAGTAATAGTTAATATCCATCAACAAATCATCGATATAACTTTCTTTCAAGTTATATTCGAACGTATGGCTGTCATTCGCCTTCTCAATCTGCCTATATGCAAACTTTTGATGATCGTAAAAATCAGATTCCCCCCAGAGCCCCCTAGCTACATAGGTGAAAGATTTATAATCTGGCAATATTAACATATAAGAAAAAAACATTAGAATTAATACTATAATTAAGACACCAATCTTTCTTCGCATAAGTTTCCCCTTAATTTCAGATTTTTAATTTAATTTTTATTATCATTCTATCGATTTAATCTTAAGGAATACTCCATGGATGAAGAAGCAACCGTCTTATTCAACTATCTCACCCGTTACTTCAAGAAATAACAACTGCGAATCTTTTACCCTTCACTTTGTTTCTGTTTTGTAAAATAGAGGTTTAAGTCGTCATCTACCAAAACTTGACTTCCTGGAGAAACAGGCTCTTCTTTATACATGACACCTCTCCCATCTGGGATATACCCCCTCTTTGTATAAATGCGGTGGGCATTTCCATAACTATCATACAAACCAACACCAATTCCAACTATTCCAAAGTCCTTTAAAGCAATCTCTTCTATCGCATCCATTAAGGCACTTCCAATCCCTTTTTTTCTTAATATAGGGATGACGTTAAAATCGTTGACTTCTGGAATTCCATTTTCTAAAAAATATGGATAGTATGATTTTAAAAGAAGCATTCCTGTTTATGAAGTAATTTGAGGTTTGCACAAAAAAAGAGCCCTCTTGGTATAGTACGGAGTATCAACGCACGTTGATCTCTAATTAATAAATACCAAGGAGTCTCCATCTCTGTTTAAAATTTTGTTCATAACACTTATTTTTCTATAGGTTGCTCTGGTTCTTCCACTTCCACGGGTCCGCCCGGTTCATCATCGAAAAAATCTGGTGGATTAGGTGGGGCTGAAGCATTATTACTAATTCTAATCTCTACAGTGTAAGTCATTGGTACAAATTCATTAAAATTACTCATACCGACCACGGTTCCCTTTACCTCAGGTGAATCGACAAACTTAACAATGTATTTGATATTAGCACCTTTTGACTGATATTCTTCATAAAATAATCTCGGCAAATCCCCTTCTAGTTGTCCACGAAAATCATGTAAATAAGGTCTACCTTGCGAATAAGTAACCGTAACACTTTTATTATCTTTCTCCGTTAACTTTGTGTCTGCTTTAACAGATTGGGAAATAAGTGTTCCATAAGGAGCTTCTGCGTTAAATACATGCTTAACTGTCACATCTAAATCTGGGTAATTGCTAGTAGCTTCTTCGGCTGTTAGTCCCCAAAAATTCGGAACCACTACGGCTTCACCTAAAGATACAACAACTTCCATCTTATCCCTTTTCGCAATCATTTCATTTGCTGCTTCGCTTTGACTAATAATATGACCCGCTTCGATATCGTCAGAATCCGCCTCTTTGTACGTCATATCAATTTCATTGGTTTCTACCCATTTTTCCACTTCTTCTTTGGGAGTTCCTGTAAAGTCAGGTATAGTAATATTTTTTTCGAAAACTTCTTTCCCTTTCGAATAATAGACAGTAGCACTGTCTTTACGTCGGTATTCCGATTCATCAATATCATTGTCTTTGATGGTAAACTTAATAAACTTTCCTTCTTTAATATCATCACTATACTCCGCGACAAGTTGCAGGTTTTCCGCTTTATTCTCATCAATCCATGCTTCTGCTTCCTCTCGGTTCATTGTTGAAAAATCAGCAAGTGGAATATTCTCTTCTGGATCAGGGCCTAGACTGCTAACTAATTGGAGTGTCTTTCCTTTTCGGATTTTCTTTCCAGGAGGAACACTTTGTGAAATAATATCATTTGCATCATGTTCCATACTATATTCTTGTTCTAGTTCAATTTCTACATCATTTTCTTTCGCCCAAGTACGAGCATCTGAAACAGGCTTGTCCGCAAAATTTTCAACTTTTACATGGACAAGCATATGATAAATGAAAAAGAGCAACAGACAAGCTAAGACGGAACCTGCAATGATTAGCCACATCCGAAGTCTTTTTTTTCTTTGATAATCAAGATCAATCTCCACTTCTTCTTCTGCATCTTTCCGACGGCTACTTCTAGAAAAGGTAGGCTTTGATTCAGGTGGAGTATCAACCTCAGGTACTGTTTTTTCTAATTCCGCAGCAGAAGCTTGTTCTTCCTGCTTATGCTGCGGATCTGTTTCTTCTTGATTTTCTGTTTTCTTTACTTTCTCATCTTTTATATTTTTGTCTTCTTGCTCATTCACCATATCTTGGTACTTGTCTTTATTAAATTTCGATAAAAAGTCACTCATAGGAAGATAGTACACCCTTCCTCAACTGAAAAGCTTGATCAGACTGCAATGCAATTTCATTAGAGTGTGTTACCACAATGACACATTTCTCGTGCTCATGTGCCAATTTTTTAAAGATATCAATGATTTCTTGCTCCATCTCTTCATCAAGATTTCCTGTAGGCTCATCTGCAAGAATTAATTCCACATTAGTCGCCAGCGCACGGGCAATTGCTACACGCTGCTGCTCTCCACCAGAAAGTTTATTAACTAAACGATCTGCTTTGCTTTTTACAATTCCGATGTAATCCAATAAATTATAGGCTACTGTTTTTGTATCTTCCGGAATTTCATTTTCGGTAATTGACATAGGAACCAATACATTTTCTACAGCTGTAAAAGTCGGAATTAAATTATAACTTTGAAAGATAATTCCGACATTATTACGGCGATACCTTTCATACCCAATTTTCTTAATGTCTTCTTCTTTAAATAATACAGTTCCACTATGTGGTGAATCCAAGGCACTGAGTAATGATAATAAGGTGGTTTTTCCTGAACCCGATTGCCCCAAAATCGTATAAAATTTCCCTCTCTCAAAAGAGATAGATGTATCTTTTAAAATATAACGACGTTGCTCGCCATCTTGATAATAATAACTTAAATCTTTCGCTTCTAATATCATAATCTCACCTCTCTATTACATCAGTATTTTTTTCGGATTTAACCTTACAATATACATTAGTGGAATAACCGTTGAAATTAAAATAGTTAATAGACCAATTCCATAGAAACCTAGAATATAACTTGAATTTAGGTTTACCTCATAAGAATCTAAAACATCTTCTGTTGTCAAATTTGTTTGAAGCTCATCATAATATATAACTTCTTCATAAGGCGTATTTTTATCAGCCGCTTTAATCATCGTATCAGAGATCTGGCTAGCCAAAAAGCTTCCGCTAAATACGGATAAAGTAATACCAATTAGCGCAACAACCATTATTTCGATTAGGATTTGCCCGACAACGCGGCTCCGTCGTTCTCCTAAAGATAAGTAAATGCCCAATTCACGTTTTCGATCCCTTAAGAATAGTAAAACTACTAAACCAGTTATCAGCACCGTTGCAATTACTGCGACAATCAATATATATTTTGAAAGTTTAGACATTGACTCCATTGGTCCTGCAATGCTATCATATTGATCCGTAGCACTGATTACTGTATAGTATTCTGGAAGTAACGGATTTACCTCTTCCTCAAATGCTTCAATATCTTCAGGATTATTTAGGACAAATACTGGTGTGTAATATTCGAAAGATTCATCTTCCTCCTCTATCATTGCTGCATATTCTTCATCCGCTTTCATATATGCTTCCCAATAATATTTATTTTCACTGGCGACGATTTCATTTGGAACATACACTGTATTTTGATAATCTATATCCATCCAATCAATCATATAGTCATCCGTTTTTTCTTCCTGATCTTTTTTAACGGATTGTGGTTCAAATAATCCGATGATTTCTAATACAACATCCCTGGATTCAATTAACTCTTCCTCTCCAGTCTCATCATCATGATCAAACACTTGATTCTCTAATGTAAACGTATCTCCTACATGTAGGTTATTTTTTTCTGCCAATTTTTTTGAAATAATCGCTACAGAAGTGCCATTATCTATCTCTTCCTGTGTAAAAACACGTCCATCGATTAATTGTCCCTTCTGTTCTTCAAAGTCAATCACAGGAGCATAGTTGATTCCTTTCAACATAAAGTCCATACTGGGACCCATCATTACAACGTCCCCGTCCATCTCCTCACCCTGATAACTCTCAATGCTCTCGGATCCTAGATTGGTAGCCATACTATAATCATAGTATTTTAGATAGGACAGCTCGCCAATTTGTTTAATTAAATCAAGATCTAAATCTTCAATTTCTACACTTTCCCACTCTTCATCACTGAACGAATCCAAAGTTTCATAATCGAGCTCAACTGTTGCCGCAGCTCCCAGTTTTTCTTTAATATTTTTTTCTACATTACCAGTTGCTTGTTGAATGGAAATTGCTCCTGCTATTAAATTTCCTAGGATGAAAATAACGGCTAATAAAATTAATGATTTTCCTTTTTTTCTTATAATACTTAAAATTCCCCGCTTAATAAAATTCATTACAAACCCCCTCACTAATAATTTACTTAAATTTTATCTTTTGAAAAAACTCTGCCTCTTCATGCCACAATATGCATGACCATTATCTGTTCCCAAAGTAAAATATTGGTTAAACGTATTATATCTATAATACACTTAAAAAACAACAACTATTTGTTTGGGCAAGGAGATTAGACACCACATCTTGAAAAAGTCGAATACCAATCCGTGACACTTGGATAATCGCCATAATGAGTAAGCTGTCCCTTTAGAAGATAGCATGTGGAGTTTGACCTATTATTGTCTCTCCGGATTATTATAAAGAAAGGATCAGAGTGCCTAATTATTGAGACTATCTAGCTTAGCAAAACTTCATTGCTCAAAAATGCTATACTCAAATTGTATAGCATTTTTAACTTTGGATAATCATGTATAAACTAAATGGAAAATCGGTAAAAGATTTGTAGTCGGAAAAAAAGGCGATGTTTATATGAAACATTACCTATGTGTAAAAGTATTCGAGAATGAAGGTAAAACACTAATAGAAGGTGGAATTAGTGAAGTTGGAAAAGCTTAAGGGCAACCAGATATTTTAGGAAGCATACGCAACATGTCAGAGAAGCAGCCACATTATACTAATTATTCCCAAAAGAATGATAAACTCCCTAGCTTACTAAAAATTCAAATAATAGAATTCGATGACAAGGCTAATAAAGAAGGTATTACAGCCAGATTTAAAGTTGAAATAAACTCAAAAATTTAAGTTTAATAAATGAGAGAACAGTGCATTAAAGCCATATCAAAAAGTAATCGAAATAACTTATGAAAAAGAAAAATGATATTGTGTATGTGTCGTATTTAATTATTGATTACAGCCTCTGAAATTTACCACCGATTACCAAACTGTTTACCAACACAAACTCCTATATAATTATTGAGCACACTTATGGTTGTGCGACACTTTTATGTAGGAGTTTTTTGTATGATTCATTATTGAAGGATTTTAGAATTTCATCATGACAACATCATTCTAAGAGACATCGCTAGCAAATACGGTTCAGAAGGTTATTGTTTAATTTTGGATAAAAGCCAGTTCATCAAACGATACTTTTGTCATCAAGAAGAACCATTCAAATATTAAATTAGTTGTATTGTGGGTGGAAAACATAACCAATTAGAAAAGGAGCATTTAGAACCAAAAGAGAAGCCCAGATTGCTGCTGAAATGGAAGCGAAATTAGCAAAGGGCATTGTCCCCCATTTAGAAAATACCTTTCAATGAATACTTTGAAAACTGGTTTCTTTTATATAAAAAACCAAAAGTAAGTAAAGCTATTTTAAACCACTATAAATATTCTTTGAAAGTAATAAACGATTACTTCCAATTTACCGCAATTCAAGATATAACTAGACTATCAAAAATTTTTGAACTGGCTTAGCAAAAGAAACAGTCAGTAAAGTAAATTCTCACATTAGAGAATGTGTTTTAGATGCAATTGATGAAGGTGTTATACATGTTGACTTCACGAGAAAAGTTAAAATATATTATACAGTTGAAGCTAAAAAGAAAAGTGAAAAACATTTAAATAGATAGTCAGAGGATTACGTTATGCAAAACTTATTGGATTAACTAGGAAGGATTTTAACTTTGAAAACAATACAATCGAAGTAAATAAAACTTGGGGATATACTAATAAAATGCCAAAAGGATTTGGACCAACTAAAAATGAATCATCTATTCGTACAGTTGACGTTAGTCCTAAAGTTATGAAACACTTTAAAGATTTATTTAATAACACTCCTACAAATATACATCAATTAGTATTTTTTAGTGAATCGTTAAAATATTTAGTAATTAGTAATACAAATGTAAACAAGCTATTAGGGGATTTGAAGATTGTTGTAATAACATTACTTGGATTAATACACACATATGCAAGTGTCCTTTTATATAAGAGATTATCGCTTGGTTACGTTTCTGAATCATTAGGTCATAAAAATACAATTAGAACACAACAAGATTATGCTCACGTTTTAGCTGAACAAAAACAAGAGGATGGACAGAAAGCATTAAGTGTCTTTGATGAGATGGTCGGATAAATCAATGTGTAAAAAATGTGTAAAAAAAATCAAATTCAATCGTTTCTAATCGTTTTTTCAAAATATTAAACAAAGCTAAAAGCACCTACAAATGTTGTTATATCAACATTTGTAGGTGCTAATTTATTTTCTAACTTTATACTAAATATATCTTGTAATACCAGTGGTCGGTCTCGAACCGACACTCCCGTGAAGGAACGGGATTTTGAGTCCCGCGCGTCTGCCAATTCCGCCACACTGGCAATAAATTTATTTTTGGAGGCGGCAACCGGATTTGAACCGGTGATAAAGGTTTTGCAGACCTCTGCCTTACCACTTGGCTATGCCGCCATAATATAAGCGGAAGACGGGATTCGAACCCGCGACCCTCACCTTGGCAAGGTGATATTCTACCACTGAACTACTTCCGCAAGCTAGCTGGGCTACTAGGATTCGAACCTAGGAATGACGGAACCAAAATCCGTTGCCTTACCGCTTGGCTATAGCCCAATGAAAAATAAATGGGGCGACCGGTGGGATTTGAACCCACGCATGCCGGAGCCACAATCCGGTGCGTTAACCACTTCGCCACGACCGCCATCATCATTAGGGATAACTATTCACTTATGGCAGGGGTAGTAGGAATCGAACCCACATCAAAGGTTTTGGAGACCTTCGTTTTACCATTAAACTATACCCCTATATTTAGTGGTGGAGGGGGGCAGATTCGAACTGCCGAACCCGATGGGAGCGGATTTACAGTCCGCCGCGTTTAGCCACTTCGCTACCCCTCCATCGTATTAATAAATGTGGCTCGAGACGGAATCGAACCGCCGACACAAGGATTTTCAGTCCTTTGCTCTACCGACTGAGCTATCGAGCCGTTAATATGGCGATCCGGACGGGACTCGAACCCGCGACCTCCAGCGTGACAGGCTGGCATTCTAACCAACTGAACTACCGGACCGTTAAAAAACTTACCAATAATAAAATACCATTAATGATTGGTATTAGTCAAATTAATCAATTATATAATATTTTAGTAAAACTTATTAAAAATACTTAGTTATACTAAAGTACGAGTAAGTAAAGATGCACTAAAGTACAACGTATTAAAGATAATTGGTTGCGGGGGCAGGATTTGAACCTGCGACCTTCGGGTTATGAGCCCGACGAGCTGCCAGACTGCTCCACCCCGCGATATAATAAAGTATTTAGTTTGGTACCTGCTATTGAGTAGCGGTATTTCTTTTGGGGAGTCTCGTCGTGCTTGCGCACTCCTCGCATGTGAGACATGCTCCACCCCGCGATATAATAAAGTATTTAGTTTGGTACCCGCTTATTGAGTAGCCAATGTTCGTATTCCAATTTCAAAGTAACATTACTTTTAAAATTATGGTGGAGGATGCAGGGCTCGAACCTGCGACCCCTTGCTTGTAAGGCAAGTGCTCTCCCAGCTGAGCTAATCCTCCGACTATATAGGATGTGCAAATATTGCGATAGGACGTATCGTTCTTAATATCCTATTTAACATATAAAATAATGGTGACCCGTACGGGATTCGAACCCGTGTTACCGCCGTGAAAGGGCGGTGTCTTAACCACTTGACCAACGGGCCAGTATTTATGCTGGCGGAGAGCAAGGGATTTGAACCCTTGAGACCACGTTAGTGGCCTACACGATTTCCAATCGTGCTCCTTCGACCAACTCGGACAGCTCTCCGAATGGCTCCACAGGTAGGATTCGAACCTACGACCGATCGGTTAACAGCCGATTGCTCTACCACTGAGCTACTGTGGAATAAGTTAAGTTATATGAAGTTTGAAAAATCATATGTATAATGTTGCGAAACAAGCATTTGTCACTGATAAATGACGTGCTGATTTTTAGCGACAATTTATATTATATCTGTTTCTAGAAAAAATGCAAGCTTATTTCTTAAAAACTTTTAAAAAGTTTCAAATTAGCTACAAATCAGTACTTTTTATTCCATTTAGTGAGAAAAAACAAACATTTCCCTCCTTTTCGAGAAGGGAAATTTATATTTCATAATATTAATTTATCAATTTTTTCTACAAGAGTTACAATTTCCGGTTTACTAACTTGGGCATTTGCACCGACTGTCTCTCCTTTATGGAATAAATCCTTCGTAATTAAAGAAGAGAAAATAATTACTGGTATATCTTGTAAACGTGCATCTTTTTTAACTCGCCCCGTTAAATGATGCCCATCCATTTGTGGCATTTCAATATCTGAAATTATAATATTGACCTCTTCTTTAGGATCGATTGCTTCATTATTAGATAATCCTTCTAAATATTCCCATGCTTCTTTTCCATTTTCAAAAAAGCGTAAGTTTTCATATCCTGCTTCTGTTAATGTATCTTGGAGCAGCTGCCTAAGCATTTTTGAATCTTCAGCAATAACGACCTTTTTTGTCGATCGTTCACGCGGTCCTAAAACTTTCAAGCTTTCTACATTTACTCCAGATTTTGGGTCAATTTCTACAACTACCTTTTCAAAGTCCAATAAAATGGACATATGACCTTCCAATTTTATAATCCCAATTGCATAGGCATGTTCCCCTGCAGATAATTCCGATGGTTTTTCAATCTGTTCCCAAGATATTCTATGTATTCGTGAAACGTGATGAACTCTAAATGCAATTTTCATCTGATTTAATTCTGCAATAATAAATTTATCTCGTTTTGGATCCTCTGATTCAGCAATATTTAGGACTTTGGCCAAATTAACAACAGGTAAAACCTCTTCACGCAATCGGATAACTCCCTCAACATGTTCGTGAGCGTTCGGTATTTTCGTTACTTCAACTGCATTAATTATTTCTCTTACCTTTAATACGTTAATTCCAAAAACGCCAGATCCGATCTCAAACATAATTACTTCTAATTCGTTTGTACCGCTCTCCAACAAAATATCGGTTCGTGTTCCACCCATTCTTCCGGCCTCCAATTTTCATCTAATCTAAACGGCTCAGTTACTGCATTGCAACTAAAGTACTAAGACTATTATAACAGATTCATTACTGAAGACCAATAAATTATACAGTGCCGTATGAGTATTTCAAAATCAGTATATTTCAAAGCTAAGGTGGAAAAGTAAATTTAATCATAATCACCAAGGGGAAAAAGCCATGAGTGAAAAGCAACGTATATATTTTCATGATTTAATAATATATTGGAAACAATACTCAAGTTATAATACTTGGCAATTTTGGACTGTTCTTTTAGCTATTTTGCTTTCATTAGTTGTTTTGTATTTCTTTATTGACCGACAGCATAAAACAAGTTGAATCGGAGGTGGATAGAGTGCCTAGAAGAGGAAGGGATACTGATCAAAAAACGACTCCGCAACCAGATGGTTTTAAAGAAGGAGTAATGAATGATCCTACTGGTGTACAGTATGGGATTGAAGTTGGACACGAAAAACTTGTAAATCCCGCCGATATTGCAAAAGTGACAAGTAAAAAATCGGATCGAAAGAAGTAAAGTAGATAACAGAAGTTAGATAGTTGCCTTCTTGTCCTCAGGGTTTAGGGTGTTCCACCTTAATAAGCCGGACAAGGAGGCAATTCCTTTCCTGTTCTCTCATTAAACCGTACGTGAGGTTTTTCCTCATACGGCTTTCCTACGTTCTTCTTCTTTGGTTTACGGATTTATTTTACTTTCCTTGGCACAACACCGGGGGAATCTTTGGTGCTACACCCCTGAGTTCTTCACACCTTCCATGGTTTTCGCGTATATTCACCAGACTCAACTTTCCTTATTCTTCGTAGAGAGCAGGCAGAATTACTATTCTTTTTGCGTTAGAAATTCATTGTATCTAATTCATCCAAGCCACTCCACCACCGTTCCATCTTTACACTGTAGTCTATTTCACTGCATTACTTGCGATATGAACTGCATCCCAAACGCCTGCAAATGGCGGAGCATAACAAAGATCAGTCATGCCTAGTTCTTCTGCAGTCATCTTATTATGGATAGCAATCGCAAACATATCGATTCGAAGAACTACACCTTTTGGTCCGACCGATTGGGCTCCTAAAATGCGTCTCGTTCTTTTCTCACAAATCAACTTTATCCAAATCGGCGTTTGACCTGGATAATATTTTGGGTGATCATTACTTCTGATAAAAACAGTCGTATAATCGATTGCTAATCTCTTCGCATCTTTCTCCGACATGCCGGTTCTAGCTACTTCTAGGTTAAAAACTTTTACCGCAGCACTGCCAAGTGTTCCCGGATATTTAATATGGTTACCGGCAATATTAGCGCCTGCAATTCTGCCGCATTTATTTGCGTTTGTTCCAAGTGGGATATACGCATTTTCTTGCATTACTTTATTGTATACTTCTGCACAATCACCAGCAGCATAGATATCTTCTACATTCGTTCGCATTTCACGATCAATAATAATAGCACCGTTTTTTGCTAAGTGAATTCCTGATCCTTCTAAAAATTTGGTCGCCGGCTTCACCCCAATAGAAAAGATAACAAGATCGGCAGGGTAAACGCCTTTACTCGTTTGTACAGCGTTTACCTTACCATCACCAAGAAATTTTTCTACTTTCTCATTAAGATGAAGACGTACATCTTGTTTGATCAATTCCTTTTCAACGAGTTCAGTGATTTCCGGATCAAAGTTCGTCAAAACACGGTCAGCCTGTTCCACAACCGTAACATTTTTGCCGATATACCGCATTGCCTCAGCAACTTCGATTCCAATATATCCTCCGCCAACAATAACGATATTTTTCACATCATTTTGATGAGCGATTTGTTTCAGAGCAATCCCGTCATCCAATGTTTTTAGAACATGGATATTCTGTAGATCTAATCCTTCAAAAGGCGGTTTAATCGGTACTGTTCCACTACCAATCATCAATTTATCATATGTGTCAATGAAGACATTCCCATTTTCTAAGTTTTTTACCATCACTTGTTTTCGTTCTGGGGCAACTTTCACCACTTCATGACGTATAAAAACATCGATACCTACTTCTTCAAATTGCTCTTTCGTACGAGCAATCATTTTTTTATAGTCATCATTCTCACCTGAGACATAATATGGTAATCCACATGCACCATAAGACACATATGCATCTTTTTCATAAACAACTACTTGTGCATCACTATTCATTCTTTTTAATTTAGAAGCTGCAGACATTCCGGCTGCAACTCCTCCAATAACGATTAGCTTCATAGTTTATTTCTCCTAATAAGAGGAGCTTTATGCATGCTTATTTATTCCACGCTGGCTCCTCATCAATTATTCCAAATACGAGCGCATCAATTGGACATTTTTATAAGGGCGCATCTTATACCGATTGCCCAGAAGAAACAAGGACAATTCGTCCTCTCCTGCTCCAATTGTATCCGCTGCCGCGAAATATTCTTTTTTCTAACTAGGCTCAATTCCTAACATTTTATACCCCTGTAAATCCTCATATTTTCGAGTGGACTTATCTACTTACTACTTTGCTAATTACAGGCCTCCATTATGAAAAAGAACATGATTTTTAACTATTCTCCCCCACTAAGTCCAAATGCATTTGCATCATCTGTATCAATATATGCATTCAAGTGCATAACGCTTGTTCATCCGGCTCGTCACATTATTATTCATGATGTCCCCTTTTTCGCCGTTTACTTGAACGGCTACTTTTTGCCGGTTACTTACATCTTCATTTTCTAGTGACACATGAATATGACGTGCCGAGATACCGACAGGCACATCTCCTTTCTTTCAGGATAATGCTTGGTAAGCCTGTGAACCCAATTCTGCTAGTACTTTTTTTATCTCTTATAATATATCTATTTTATCAAATTGGTTCACGGCTCATTCACCACTTTACTTTAAGTCAGGTAATAGTTTGGAAATAATTCCATGTGCCCTAGGAATCACATGGACCAGCTAAGATTTTCCTACACGGCTGGCTGATTCTCCTCCTACTTCTGCCGCTACTTTTACGGCCCCAACATCTTCTTGAATAATAACGGATACTAGTCCAGATCCAATTTTTTCAGTACTACAACCTCGATATTTACCGCTTTAACATCGAATCAGCTGCTTCAATTGCTACTGTTAACCTCTTGTTTCAATAATTCCTAATGATTCACTCATTGTTTATTATCCTCCTTGTGCTTCTTATTACCCGTTGTTTTTTCAGTTTAATCAGTTTTTTCTCCAGGAGAGAGAATATAACGCAGCTCTTCATGTGGATTTAAGCTTGTTTTGAAGCATATTATAGATCTTTTTATATAATGTATATTAATACGTTTGACACTTATCAAACCACATGTTAAAATTTTATGAAATGATATTTTTAAGCACTAACATTAGATAATGATCAAACATTAAGTTAGGATGTGATAAAACGTTGGAAAAATTACATGAACACTTTTATGTCGATCGTTCTCCTGTATTTGAATTGTTTGTGCTTATATTTCAATTAACAAGGTTCAAAAAAGAAGAAAAAGAGAGTTATCAAAAACCGCAGACTGAAGCGTTGAATGAGTGGCTTGAAAAACAACATGAAAATCTATCTGATGATCTGCTTGAAGAAATGAATGTTTTTTTCCATCCAGATAGCTTCTTTGGATTATCACTGACTCAACTTATTTATCAAGAAAATAAACATGGTGATATTGAAGAATGTCTCGCTTTTTTACAAAAACAAAATCCTCAAAAAATCATTTCCTATTTTTTTAACACTGGACATAATTATTTAGATGATGAATCTATTATTGAAGATCCCACCAAAATTCATGAACATATTAAAAGTAGCACACTACCAATGAATGAACGATCAAAATTATTTTATCTTTACTTTAATCCCGAAGATACACGAGAAAGACTTGTAGCTCTAATCCAAAAATGTTATGAGCAAATTTATAAAGCAAATACAAAACAACTGGATGCGATTCACACAGAAGGTATTCGGAAATTTAAGTCCTTATCTATTCAGCAATTATATAAGATTATTAATTTTGAAGAAAATACACCAGTTGAAAAACTTCCTAAAACGATTATAATGATCCCATCTTATTACCTTCAAGATAGAACCACATTTTCGTATGATGGTGATCCTAATACTGACAATGTTATAACTATTGTCGGAATGGATGTTGTTACTAAATTATTGGATGGCGCGAATACGGAAGAAAAAATTATTGAATTTGCCCGCGCTTTATCCGATAAGAAACGGATAAATATTATCCAGGAGTTGAACAAAGCACCTCGTTATGGATACGAACTTGCTCAGCGACTCAATTTATCAAGTCCAACAATTTCACATCATATGTCTATTTTGTTTCGCTTAGGACTTGTAACAACATCAAAATATGAAAATAAAATTTATTATGAAGTAAATAAAGAAAAATTAAAACAATCATTTACAGAAATGATCGACCTGTTAACGTAAAAAATAAATCGAAATAACTCGATTTATTTTTTCTCCACTTATTCGATGGACATCAAATATTATGTTCGATAAAAATAGAGGAGGTGTTTCAGAATGAACTTTACCGAATATATCCATCATTATGAAATAAAGCAAAGACAAAACCGACTAAATAATCTTTGTTTTATAAAAACAGCCTTTGATGAAAAATTATTCCTAAAAACGATTTTTTCAAGGGGGAAATTTGTTTGTGGTGTCGGGAGATAAATTAATTTCACACTTCGAAACCTAAAGAAATTCCGGCAAAAATTCTTTAGGTTTTTTATTTCTGTATTTTCTATACTTTCGATCTTATAAAACAAAATATAAAATAAATAATATACAAAGTGCATACATAATCGGATGTACTTCTTTAAAACGCTTTTGAGCCATTAGAGCAAGTGGGTAAAGGATAAAACCAAAAGCAATACCTGTTGCCACACTGGAGGATAAGGGCATCATTATAATTGTAATAAATGATGGAATCGCAATTTCTAACTTACTCCAGTTTATATCACTTACTTGCATTGCCATTAATGCTCCCACAACAATTAACGCAGGTGCTGTAACTTCTGTAGTAATGACAGCAAGAATTGGCGAGAAAAATAATGCGATCGCAAAACAAGCAGCGATGACAACAGACGTAAATCCGG
>NZ_JBPPZG010000014.1:0-35484 GCF_051918545.1 Pseudogracilibacillus amylolyticus (SeqCode)
TGAACACCAGTAACATCAGAATCTTGACGAACAGTTGCGTTATCAGATACCTTGCTTGTTTCTGTCGCACCAGAACTACTTGTAGTTTGTGCATTATTTGTTCCTGTTGGTGATGTTACTCCTGATGTTGGAGTTGGTACGTTACCACCAATATTATTATCTTCAATATCATTTGGTGAAGGTGCTTTAGTTTGATTTCTTCTCTTGTCTTGTTTTTCTTCAGCAAGTTGAGCAATTGAACCACTAGAACCATTAGAACCACTAGAGCCACCAGAACCACCAGAAATGTCTCCATCTTTACCTTGTTCATTTTCACTTGTAACAGCAACTTGATCTTTAGCTTTTTGAGCCTGATTCGATTGAACAGGTTTTTGTCCATTATTTGTTGAGTTATCGTTTTCTTTATCATTTGGCGATAATGGTTTTTCACTGTTGTTCTTGTTACCCTTATTCCCTGTATTTATATTATTTGATTCTGTACCACCTTTACCGTTTTTATTGTTCCTCATACCATTAAGGCTCTTGGCAGTTCCTGAAATCATTCTTGCCCCTGCATATGCTCCGGCAAGAACGCCCCAACCACTCTTTAAACCTGCGTCAATGCCAAACAATCTTTCAACTATGTTTGGCCCATCAATGACGGCTAGGGAAAAAGCAATCAAAGCAATAAGATAGGCTAAACCACTTAATTGATCTGCGATATAACTTGTTCCAATCATATATACTTTCATGGACAAGAAAATCAAGATAATCACTATAAAAGTATTTAAAATGGATTGTAGTATCTTTTTGGTTTTCTGTCCGTCATGAATATCAACTGGTGCAACTATAATTGCTAGGACATAGTTAAACGTCATTTCAAATGCCAATCGAGCTAACTTATAAGCAATGCTGAATAAAGTAAAAGCCATGACAATGAGTGTTGTCAAAATTGTTACCCAATCAACTGAATAACGGTAATAATATTCGTTGTTCCACTCTAACCCTGATTGGTCAAATTTTGTTGTATCTTTACTATCGCCTACCCAAATCAACTGATTTTTAGATAAATCTTTTCCTGCACTACTCATACTCAATTCACTTCGACCACTATCAAATTTCTCACGGAAGTTAATTCTGCTAATCATGCTCAAAGGAATTGTATTTGGTTGACTTAACTCTGTACTTGACCAACCGTTTTTATCAAATTCAGTTAAATCATAGATATTTCTGGATAATATATTTTGAGAAATCGTTCCTTCTTCTTCCCCATATAATTGTTGATTTCCGATTGCTTCTATTGCTTCATCAGTAAAATCATTTGCTCTCTCCATTCCTGTACCAAGCAATGCCACTACTGCTAAAGCAATAAAAAGGTTAATAGCAATACCTTCTCGATCAAACTTCTTTTGGAATATCAATAAATAACCCACATAAAGCAAACTAAAAGCTAAAAGGATGTATAGTAAAGGGCGTATAGAATCAACGAATGCTACAATTTCAGGGTTTTGGAAGAACTTTTTAATAAGCAAAACATCATCTGTCACTCTTTCCAGTCCATCCAATATCAAAGCCAAACCCTTTAAAAAAACCCCTCCGAGCCAACGGAAGGGGTCAACAAATATATTTCCAACATCGAGGTAATCTTGAAATTCCTCTAGTTTTTGAATGAGTTCGTCATTATTCATGTTATCTGGATTCACTCCTTTTTTGCCCTCGAACGAAAAACGGAAATATGATATTGAAACCTCAATTAATTGTGAAGGTCAAAGAAATTTATAATTTCACTATTTAATTGAGAATCTGTATATCTATTGACCGTTAATTCGCCTTGAACTTCATTGTTTTCCATATAATATAAGGCGTCCCCCTTTATATCCTTTGATTTAGGAAAGATCGAAGCCCCCTCATTTTCATTTTGTCCATCCGATTGATAAGGGTTATACATTACCACATTAACATTCTGTTCTTCCGCAATCCTTTCGACAGTAGGGATGAAGTATTCGTCATTATCCGTAACAATCAAAACAAAACCACTTTTACCATCTTCAAAGTATTGATTGACTTCATCAATGTCTACCTGTTTAAAATTTTCGTCTCCACTTCCCTCTGCTGAACAAGCAACTAATGAAACACTTACCATTATTAGAAAAAGAAATGTTAGTGATTTACATTTCATTTAATCAACTCCTATTAGCATTTTCTGTCATGAATTGCTTCATAGATATATCTATTATTGCGTCAAATTCCGAAAAGTGAGTGACTGTTTTCTGTTTTCCGTTTTCATCTTCCTCATTATGAATAATGAGGATTCCATCATCCACCCGAACATAAAGAACTTGCCCTTTTTCTAGTAATGATTTTTGAGAAATTAAATACCTGTCTAGCATTGCGATTTTTTCATTCATGATACGGTCTCCTTTTCTGTTTCAATTTCATTTTCCACTTGTTCAAGTGCAGCATTAATTTTTGATAACATGATAGTACAAATCATATCAGAAATTCCCTCATTATTAGATAAGACTATATCTCTAAATTCTAATATCCCCATCTGTCTATACTCTTCTACCTTATCTATATCATTGTCGAATGCTTGTAACATCAACCCTTTTTGAATGACCTCTGATGTTTTTATATGTTCGTTTATTTTCTGATTAAGCTTTTCTTCTTTTCGCTTCTGGTGTCTTTTTAAAGATTGTACTTTCTTTTGTTGCTCAATCTCTTTTTCTAGTAACAAATCTTCTTCATTTTTTTGCGGTTCATCTTCAATTTCTTTCTCGATCTCTAAGTTACTTGCGTAATTGTTTACTGTAAAATCAGCTTTCATACTGTTTAAATCTAACATAGCATGTTCACAAGGAATATCAATATCATTAATCGACTTATCCGTGTCATAGTAATCAGATAGATATTCCCAACGATATTTTAATGCAGTCTTTCCAGTTAAGAAAATTGGGTATGATTTAATTCGCCTTCGTTTCTTGTCTTGTCGTTTAATAACACGCAATACAATCATTTCTCCCTCTTTCAATCCCATTACCTCTGTAGCTGTCATTAAACGCCTAGAGTCAACATTCTCTGTTTTTGACTTACTAAGTGAAATTGTTTGTCCAGAACGTGATTTTGTAATAATTGTTTGTTCTCCAAGTTTTTTTGAAATAATTTCCGCAGTATTTTCGTCAGCAGTCAGAAGATAAAGTGTGTTACCACAGTTACCATCAATTGTTTTCCAATCGTCACCATATAGATTTTGAAGTTGAGCATACGCTTGAATTACTAAATTAAAGCGAATATTACGACCAAGACATACTGTGATGATGTTCGCCATCCCCTCAATAGGTGGCATATTACCAAATTCATCAAGTATAAAGATCACTTCTCTATGACATTTGCCCCCTTCTGCATTTGAAGCAATTCGAGCAAGATTTGTATATACTTGTTTTACATACAGTGAAGCAATTACATTAAAAGTTGCGTCATAATCAGGTACAATCATAAATATTGCAGTCGGTTTATCATACTCCATTATTTCAATCACTTTAACAGTATCGTTATTAGTTGATGATGATAGAGAGCCTTCAAACTTCTGTTTACCATCTTTTGTAGTTTTATAAAGTTTACCAGTTACTTTAATTGTGGTCTCTTCCCCTTGTACCTTGACCTGAACTTCATCATTCATATCAAGTGGGTTCTTATGGTACAAGGTAAACATACCATCTGAATCTGTTCTTATTGTTTCAGTTTTATTATTAGGAAATTTAAGGTGAATCCTCGTATCTGGTTTTGTCTTACCTTTTATCCATCTACCAAAGCCGATTTTGGACATATCAAAGGAATTTTGAGACGTCAATTTTGCTGTACCATCTAATGTAAATACACCGAGTTTAGCGTTAGCATTAGCTAATATACTTGCTCTAGTTTGACCACCAGAGAAGTTAATTGTGGCATATTGCATTTTGGCTGGATGATTTTCTGGAAAGCCTGCAAAGAAATCATCTAAGGCACTAATTTCATTTCCGTTTTCATCTTCAACTGTACGAGATGCTAAATCAGATAACATTAAAGCTACATTGTACATATTAATCTTCTCTGGTTCATGTTTACATTGTTCACATAGAGCTAAAATTAGTGCTGTAACTAAATCTGTTGCCGAGTTTGACCAGAACGGATCTTTAGCTTTAGGGTCATGGTACAACATAAAAGCTACTGAACGAGCGTATTGTTGTGCAAGTGAATAATTCCCTTCCATAAAAGCGTCAATTGTCAATTGTAGCAAGTTATATGACATTGATTGTATAGGATTCATTAAATTCAAGACTTCAACATGATAACCCAAGCTTTCAAGTGTATCTTTTGAAGCTGAATAAAGTTCTCCTTTTGGGTCATTCAGTATCATACTGGCTTGTTTTTCTGCACGACTGTAAATATCAATAGCCGAGAAAACAAAAGTTTCACCTTTACCACTTCTTGTAGTACCAATAATCATATTATTTACTGGACTATCATCAATAAATAACTTGTTTTTATATCGTGCAACAGGTACACCCCCACCACCTTTAAAGCGTTCTCCTTTATCTGGAACATCACGATATTGCTCTTTAATTTCTTTAAAAGTTGTAAATCTGGCACTTCCTTTTTGATCTTTCTTTAGCTTTCCAAAATTTGATACAAATTTATATACCATAAATAAGCTTGAAGCTAGTGAAATAATTGTAAGAAATACATAAATAATCATGTATGAAGCAATAAAAGGAAATGACACAAACATCTCTTTATTGATGTTTAAACTTTCTGTTTCTAAAAATGAACCTGTACCGAATGTTTTTTGGAACACCTCAACTACAAAATTCACTACAAAATTCAAGCCAAGAAAAAATGCAGTGAATGTTACTAGAAAAATTAGTAAAGGGATTCCTATTTTTTTTATCATAGAATGAAGTCACCCCTTATAAAGTTTCAAATTCTTCTTTTTTCTCATTAAGTTCATTGGTTAATTCTTTAATAACTTTTTTATCTTCTTCTTTCGCTTCTTTTTCTCTATCAAGTTGCTCTGTCAGCGTACTGATTTCTGCTTTTAATATCTCATATTTATCAAGTTTTTCTTTTAATTCTTCATCATTGTTGTTGTTCAGTTCAGCCTTTGCTTCATCTATCTTATCCAATTTCATTAGAGCGTAGGTTTTCATTTTTGAACGTTTCGCTGTCATGTTTACAGGTGGTAATTCCAGCATTAATTCGTATTCCTTCTGGAAGAAAGTAATATCAAATCGTGCTTCATTTGTTGGGTATAGTTCATTAAACTCTTGTAATTTTTCCAGTTTATCTTTACCATCCACCCAATAATCGCTATTTAAGATATACGTTTCTACTTCCACAGGGTCACCCATTAAAGAAACAGCCTTTTCATATTCATTTGCTTTTAAATACATATCAACTAAGATAAGTTTCTGATTATCGTTTACTTGCTTTCCTTCCAGATAGCCTTTCAATTCATCCTGTTCTCCTAAAAGAGCCGATTCATAATTTTTTATTAGTTCGTCTTGTTGATCTACAACATTTCTTCCTTCTGCTAAAGCTTGTTCGTATTGAACCTTTTGGAAAACAAACGATAAAGAAACCACAATTAAACCAACGCTAGCTAGTGTTGCTAGAGAGTAAATTACAATGCGTTGCCACTTTTTTAATTTAGAAATTTTACTCTTATCCAGATTAACTAACGTCTTATCAATTTTTTCTTCTTTTTTGTATTCATCAGGAGTTAATTTTTCAATTTGTTCGAGTAAATAAGTTTTATCAGCTTGATTCTTCTTATCAACTTTAATATGTTGAGACATTTCTTTTATCTGATGATATATATTCGGATAGTCATAAGAGCCAAAATTAAATGTTCCAACATAGAGAGTGGTTTCTGTTTCCGTAGAGATAACAGTAAATTCAGAGGACATAACCTTTTTATCATCCCGACACTTCATTTCTAACTCATGGGTTAGAGCCACTACTTTGTCAAAATCCAATCTAGTATGATTAGGAATTAAATTATCTTCGACACTTGAAAATAATACTTGTAGCATTTACTCAGCTCTCCTTTATACGAATTATTTCAATAAGAAAAGCCACTCTAATAAAGAGTGGCTTTAACTTTTGTTTTTCCCGACACTTAAAACCTAATATTTGTATCAACGCTTGTAGCGATTCCATATGCCCCCATAACTATAACCAATCCGACTGCCCCGCCAATGAACCAACCAATAGATTTACCTCGACCTCGATCTCCACCCCAGATTAAATAATATCCTCCAATACAAAATGCGATAGCTGCACTAATTAATCCCAAACGCTGTGCCCACTCTAGAATAGCTTGCCCTGTCGAAATTAAACCTTCCATTTACACCTTCCACCCTTCAAATATTTTTTATAAATTATTTAATTGATGACGGTTTTCATTAAGTTTTTCTGGTTGTTGGTTTTGCTGTTCTTGTTCGTCTTTACGCTCTTTACGTTTATCTAATTTACTATCCAAAGCTTCAAATATTAATTTGTTATTTTCTTGGATATATTCAAGATGAATTTTATCGACCCAATCATCATAATCAATGCCTTGAATTAGCAATAACTTTTCCACAAATTTTTTATTTTGCCTTTGTTCTTTTGTAGCCAAAAGTAATCCACCACCTTTCATTAGTGATAAGAATTCTTTGAAGCAACACACCACTAAAGACAGTATTTTGCGAATTTTTAGCTTGTTCATTCGCCAACTCTACAATGAATGCAAAGCTGATTACAGCTTGCTCATTGACGTACAACGTTTTTAGATAACGTAGAACTTTAAGTAGCCAATTGTAAAGCGACAAGTTTTAGGAATCCCTTGCCTAACCTTTTTAATGAGTATATCCATCACTCGACTACTAAGATAATGGACACTCCATTATTCAGTTGTCTTGAATTTTATACTGTCCTTAGTGGTGTGTTACTTCTTGTTAAAAAGCACCTTATCTTTGTTTTAATTTCTTTTTGATTGCCACTTTCAATAATTCGCTATCTTTCCCCTTTCTTTTTGCAAGTACCTTAGAATCTGAAACAACGGTTCTTGTTCGGTAGTAGAGATCGGTGATGTGTTTAACTTCTCCTGATTCTTCCTCAACACCTATAAAACCCTTTAATTCATATGTCTTACCATCAAAGGTTTTTACGGATTCGGCTTTAGGCAACTCGTATAAACTAAACCTTTCTTTCACTCCGTTACACCTCGTTTCTTCATCATCATTATCAAACCCAAAATCCAGATAATCCCAGGGTACATCGGAGAGTGGGATTCCTAATGATTTAGTAATTGTCCATATGTTACGAAGTGAGGGTGTCTTAATCTCTCCTGTTTCCCACATGCTGATTGTGCTTTGTTGAACCACATTCTTCGTCTTATCAGATAAATCAGCTTGTGATAATCGCAATATTTGGCGTTGTTCTCTAATCCAGTCACCGAAGTAGTAAGGCAATATCACACCCCCTTTTCGTTGTTGAATTTCCTATTTGACCCCATTATATCAGTTTACTGATATTTGTCAACAGAATACTGATATTTTTTATTAAAAATTTTTAGAAAAAGGATATGTAAGCCTTGATAACATTGAAGAATCTACACATCAGAATACTGATATATCTTCTCTGAATGGTATAAAAGAACTAATTCAACTATTCATAATCTTGTCGAATCTTGTCGAAATGAGTGCTAGTTATTAACCTTTTTTGAAGAAATTTGAAAAACTTGTACCCACTGATATTATTTGATTTATTGGAGTTTTCCCTGTAATATGTTTGATGTTAGACTTCGGATTTTCTAGGCATTTAGACCGAATATATTTAATAGGTTATATAAGGGATTAAATTACGCTAATAAAGTGAATAATGTTAAGTAGTAGTGAGGAGGTTATTAATGGATATTAATCATGCTGTAACCCTTAGAATTAAAAATCTTTGTAAAGAAAAAGGCTGGACAGTTAATGAACTAATTAGAAGATCTGGTGTAAATCAATCGACTATGTCTGAAATTATGTCTGGTCGGTCAAAATACCCTCGAATAATAACTCTAAAAAAAGTGGCTCAGGGTTTTGGTATGACTTTATCTGAGTTTTTTAATGATGAAGTTTTTATGGACTTAGAGGATTAAATATTAAATGCCCGCAATAGTTTATGTGAAAAGAAAAACTATCACGAGCATTATAATGAAGAAAAATATACACAATGTAATTATGGAGATTATCGTGTTTACAGTAGTTTTAAATATGTGACTAAATGCAACTGCGAAAGGTTGGATTAATAATGATAATAAGGCTGTAAATAACACTACATAGCTGATCGACTTTGCCCCCGTTACAAAAAATATTAAAGATATCGTTACTAGAAAAATAAATATCTTGTAACGGGTATCCAGCCGATTAAATTTACCTCTTATAAACTCAATAAAAATCACCCCTTTGTTCTCCCTGAACTAACTACTCTCCCATCTCTTTTTCCATGTCTTTTTTAAAGTATTGAACAAAGAACGATATGATAAATTTCATGGGAACTTTAGTTTCAAAATTTAATGCTTTTAAATAGTCATTAAATTCTTTTGATAGACGAATACTTTTTTCTGGTTTTTTATCATTATCTTCCTGAATTTTAATTATGGCAGCTGATTTATTTTCAACTTCATTTTTTATCATCTGAAAAAGTTCATCTGTTGCTTGTAAGACAGTAATTTGTTTTTTGAACGCATATAACCTTAGAAATTCGTAATCAGCTTTATTAATTTTTCTAGGAACAGTTTCTTCTGTTTTTGTTGTCGGTATTATTAAAGTGGGAGTATCTGTTTTTTCTTTTTTAGTAAACTTACCCGATAGTTTTTTCATATTAAATCACCTTTACTTTCTTTTCTCGGCTTCATTGATTCTCTCGATTAATTCATCAGCAACTTTGTGTGTCATTTTCATTAATCGCTTATCATGAATGTCATATCTCATTATTGATTTAACAACAATATCGCGTTTAAAAAGTCCGTAAGTCGCATAGCCGGCAATTCTGGCCCTTCTCGGAAAATAATTTTTAAAGAAATCATCTGTATTAGAAAAATCATATGTTTCATTAAGTATTAAATTTAGTTTTTGATTATCTTCTCTCATATTAATCAAAATACCCAAAGTATCTAATTTAGGATTTATTTTCTCATGGATCTCATGTGCTGTTTCATAAAAATCTTCAATAACTTCTAATGAAAAAGATGAAGTTTCGGTAATAATTACAAAATAATCACTTGCTGACAAAGCATTTTCTATAAACTCTGTTGTAAATGTGGGTGGAACATCAAAGAATATATAATCATAATTCCCTTCAATTTTTTTAATTTCTTTGTCCAGAAGTAAATATCTATTCCTATCATTAAGTAAATGCCTGAAATTGACTAATTCTTTTGCAGATGGGATTAAGTGAAGGTTTTCAGAAAGCTTATGAATGGACTTTGTTAAATCCTGTTCTTTAAAACCCACCATTATAGTTTTGTAGTCAGGTGCTTTTCCTGCATAGAATGTTTTGGTCATCATTTGAGTGGCGTTAGCTTGTGGGTCAAAGTCTACTAACAATACTCTATAACCCTTTTCAGCCAGTATATAACTAAGCATTGATGTTACTGTTGTTTTTCCTACTCCGCCTTTTGAATTTGCAATAGTAATTTTATAAGCCATTTCAACTACTCCTTTTTTAGATGATGTGTTTGTGTGTATTTGTCTGATTGATTTCTTAATTAAATTATAACACGAGAACTACAAAACTACAAGTAGTATTATTATTTTACTACAAAACTACTTGTAGTTTTAAAAGAAATCGTGTAAGATAGTTTCCACACACACATTATTGAAAAGGAGAATCAGAAATGATTAAGTATGAACAGTTATCTATTTATAATTATTTGGATTATGAGGATGATGAACTGTATGAACTAATCCATAATCTAAAGATCGGTGAGGAAATGCTTTTTAATGAAACTAAAATATCCAGACATCAACAGCATTATGAAGTGGAAAATGATAAATTTCATGAAATAGCTAAAACAGCTAAAGATTGTTATGAATGGTTATTGGTAGAAATAATATGAAACTACTAAGTCAGGTGTCCTTTAAAAGGGCACTTTATTTTTTTTCTAGTAATCTTTTAATATAGTAAATTATTTACCTATTTTTTCATTTCCACCAGAACAACAGGTGTTTTGGTTGTTATTAAATAATGTTATAAAAAATGTTATAGACCTTATAAGTGTTATCAGCATAAAAAAAGCTTGATAAATCAATGTTTTAAGCAATTAACTATCACCTTTTTAACGCTAACTATCACCTTTTTAACGGCAAAAATCACCTTTTTAACGTTCAACTATCACCTTTTTAACGTTCAACTATCACCTTTTTAACGCTAACTATCACCTTTTTAACGTGACTATCACCTTTTTAACGCCTAATTATCACCTTTAAAAATATTGTGATTTTATGCTTGCAAGTATCAGTAAACTGATATATGATAAATACACATACACATCATATTAAAGAGAGAGGTTTTGAATATGAAAGAAATTAAATTAAGTGAAGGGTTTCTAGTAACTTTACACAATGATCTGGTACAAGCTAGATTCACAGATTCAATGACTATCAATGAACAGAAAATACTTTTTGCTGTATTAAGCAATATAGAGCCACCAGAGTCCGAGACAAATGCTGAAGGTGAAAGAGTAATAAAGAACAAGATAGAAGAAATACCACCCTTTAGAGTGCCAATTAAGGAGTTTACTGAATGGTTAGGTTTTAAAGACCCGAACTATGCAGCATTCAAAAAAACAACTACAAATTTGATGAAGAAAGTAATTCAAATAGAACAGCAAGACGGAAGATGGAAAGCTTTCCAGTGGGTTTACTATGCAGAGTATGTACCGAATGAAGGTATGGCTCATATAGAAATATCACCAAAGTTATATCCTTATTTACTTAATCTCGAACGTAATTTTACAACAATAAGGTTAGATGTACTGTTAAGTTTCAAAAGTAACTATTCTTCTAGGCTTTATCAGTTAATAAAAAAATGGTCTAAAATTGGAAATTGGACAGTAACAGTTGAAGAATTAAGACAAATGCTCGGTGTTCAGTCACGTTTAAAACAATATGGACATTTTAAAAATAAAGCTTTAGAAGTTGCTGTATCTGAAATCAACAATTACTCGGAGTTCCTAATACAGATGAAAGAGCATAAAACTGGAAGAAAAGTCACATCTCTATCATTTGAAATTGCTGAAAAGAAAAAATTACATAAACCTAAAGAACAGGAAAACGATAGACCTGAACCATCTAAGAATGGTTTGTATGCGGAAGAATTCAAGAAAGCTTACAAACAAAACGGTAGGCAATATTATGATAGAAAAACAGGTGAAATGGTTTTGTTTGATGATGAAGAGCGTGCTAAAGCGATTATCCTTAATAATGTCTTCCCTGCAATCGGAAATGAAGCTTGTTTTTCCATTGAAAAACTATTATTAAAGCTATTCGAATTTCCAAAATTCAATGTTAGTCGAGAAATAAATGATTTATTTAGTTATACAAGAAATGCTACTTCTATAAACAATCCAGAAGCCTTTATTGTGAGTACATTAAAAAAGCTAGTTGATAACCTTCAAAAAGGAAATACTAACGTAAGTGTCAATAATTTTATTAGAAATAAAGGTAATCATAATACGGTTCCAGATTGGTATTTTGATGGTGAACGAAGTAAGAGAGAAGTAACAATGAAAGAGAAAATAAAATTTGAATTAACTCGATTAGAAAATACCAACCTAACAATCAATGATGTTACTAATTATCAAGTACACGAGATGATGAAAAAAGAACCACAGTTGGATGATGATGTTGCTAAAAGTAAATATGAAGAATATATAGCATTAAAAGAATCAGGGAAACTTGATGAACTTATGAAAAATAAAAAAGAAGAACTTCAAAAATTGGGCTATTACGACCGTTCAGGTAATGTTAATGAGGAATATATAAATGAACTATATTGGAACGAAAAAAAGAGATCGGCATGACCGACCTCTTTTTTATTTATACAGATTGTATATCATAACATCATTAATTACTTTTACAAAATACTGTTTGCGTGCTATAATGTATTTAAGATTCATCTTAAATAGCTCTGTCTTTTTAATGATGTGTGTGTGTAAAAGAGCAACCTTCACAAAAGGTTGCTCTTTTTCTGCTTATAACTCATAAATGGTGATAAGGTATATTTTTTCATTTTTTAGACTTGGTCATATTTTACATTAGAAAAAGTACTTTTGGGTAAAAAATAAAAGAAACGATATCTTAAATAGATACCGTTTCTCTAGTCGTTTCTTTTATTGCCACTTTTATATTTTTTGCTATCCTTTCTATTACTGGTACTACAACTGAATTTCCTGCTTGTTTATATAAATGAGAATTAGCTAATTCTGGTAATACAAAATTTTCCGGAAATCCTTGTAACATAAAACATTCCTTAGGTGTTAGTTTTCTAATCCCGTGATCTGTCAAAACCAAAGGTACATTATGACCACCTGTTCCCATGTTCGCAGTTAATGTTGGAGAAACATTAGACTTATTTTCTCTAACGTAAACCCTTCTCCATTGATAGAGTGTATCTGGATTCTTCATTGACTTTTCTAATTCAGGATAAAATTTGTACTTTTCTTTTGTATAGTAATATTTATCATCCACTTTTGACTCATAATCAATAACATCTTTTAATTTTTTTGTTAATGGAATCGGATCTGGGAAAGAAAATTTTTCATAAATTTTTTTATCCTGAAAACCAACAATATATATTCTTTCTCGATTTTGAGGTACATTACCATATTCCATTCCATTTAAAACCTTGTGCTTTACGTGGTAACCAAAGGTTTCTAACGTTTCTAATATCACACGAAATGTATTTCCACCATCGTGGCCAACTAAATTCTTTACATTTTCTAAGAATACAATTTCTGGCCTTTTATCTCGTAAAAGTCTAGCAACTTGAAAAAACACATTTCCACGTTCATCAGCAAATCCTTTCCTATACCCAGCAACACTAAATGCCTGACAAGGAAATCCTGCGAGAAGTATATTGTGATCTGGAACAACTTCAGAAGGTATTTCTTCAATATCACCAACAACCAACTTATGATGATGATTTTCTTTATACGTTATTGCTGCTTTTTCATCTATTTCATTGGACCATATCACATTAAATCCTGCATTTTGAAAACCTAATTCAATTCCTCCAACCCCTGAAAATAAACCTACGACATCGTTCATAATATTACCCTCCGAAATACAATAAATTTGCGGCGCGCCGCTTATTTTTTTTGAGGAAGAAAGATAGGTACACCTTTCCCCCCCTCTAACTATCATAAACATAAAACACTATATCATATTTACTTGTTCTTTTCTTATATCAATATAACAAAGTGGTTGATAACCTCTTTCAGTGATAATCTTATTAATCACTGAAAAGCGAGGACGTCTACCTTGTCTTTGTTGATCTTCAACAGTTTGTGTTCTATTAACATTAATTTGTTTTAACTCTTCTGAACTAATTCCTAAATCATAAATATATAGTTCATCTTCTCTTTGTTTTAACCGTGCAAAATACAAATGATCAAATTGCTCACTAGGAGAAAAGCTTGTCGTATCTCTATCCCAATTCGACGATGCTTTAATTTCTATTACTTCATTTGTTCTAGGGTCAACTGCGTCTCCGCCACTTCCCCTATTTAACCTTAAATCAAGAGCATAACAAGTCATTGCTTCAGAAATTGTCTCGGGGAAATTTATCCCTCTGTTGTGACTATTTTTGATATAGTTATTTAATTCTTTCCATAACCAATACGCTCGTACTGCATCTTTAAACCTGCTTTTATCTATTACTATTAAATCCATATAGGCGGTGTACCTATAATTTAAATATATCATAGATTAATATATTATTTATTTTTTGAGCTTAAAATATTTCTTTTTTCTTGTTCAATCTTTATTACATCACTTTAATTATATATAAATGCGACAAAATATTATTATATCATCATATCAATGAACTGCAAGTAGTTTTGTAGTTTTACAAAACAATAATGTTCATTTTAAGTGTACCCTTGATGAACAAATAAAAATACAGTAAAATCAAATACATAGTTTGTTCATTATGGGTTGTTCATTAACCAAATAAATAATTCGTTATTTAAGGGAGTAAATTACATGATAATTGGTTATGCGAGAGTTAGTACCAACGAGCAAAATTTGCATAGACAAATTAAGGAATTAGAAAGTTATGGCTGTGAGAAAATTTTTACTGAAAAGCAATCTGGTAAAAACTTTGCACAAAGAACAATCTATAATGAAATGCGTTCAAAATTACGTTTTGGTGATGTTTTGGTTGTTCATGATCTAAGTCGTTTCGGAAGAAATAAAGAAGAAATTAGGGATGAATGGAAATCATTAATGGAAGAAGAAATTGATATTGTAGTGTTAAATATGCCGATTTTGGACACGAGAAAATATAAAGACTTAGAAGGTGTCGGTCAATTAATATACGACTTAGTTCTTACTCTGTTATCTTGGGTAGTTGATGACGAAAGAGAACGTATTCGAACAGCACAACGAGAAGGAATAGTGATTGCAAAAGAACAAGGTAAATATAAAGGGAGAAAAAGAAAGTATCATGCAGCTGCAACAGGAAAAGATAAAGTTATTTATGAGCGTGTTGTACAGCTTTTAGATGAAGGAAAAAGCGTAATGGATATTCATAGAGAAGTTGGATTATCAAGGAATACAATATATACGATTAAAAGAGAATTAGCTTCAAAAAATGATTACTAGAAAAAAGGAATAAAAGGGTAGCAAGCAATCAATGCTATCTTTTTTTGTCGAATAATAAACTACAATACTACTTGTAGTTTTGTAGTTTTAGTGATATAATTGGTTATAGAAGGTGAGATACAGTACACCTTCAATCCCCCGAAAGAAAGGGGGTGGTAATGATGGAGAATGTGATAGTTCTTCTCTCTTCGATTGTTAACCTTACTATCGCAATAATTAATTTGACGACAGTATTGTTAGTAAAGAGGAGTAGAGAAAAAGAACCCTCATCCAACAGCCAAGAAGAATGAGAGTTCTGAATCACAGCAATGGGTTAGGGGATATACTCCCCTTTCCCATCCATCATTATTATATTCATATAATAACTTATATAAACAAAATGGACAAGATTGGAGGTATCTTTCATGTTAAACATATCTATTTTCATTTCCATTCTTGCAGTGATCATTTCGATAATTACCCTATTTATTATTAGAAAAATAAAAAAGGAAAATTAAATGGTAGCGATTAGTCGCTATCTTTTTTTGCATTTTACCCAAATATAAACTACAATACTACTTGTAGTTTTGTAGTTTATATGTTATAATTTTAAGTAAGAAAGGTTGATACAGAGCCTTTCCAACACACACACAAATATTAAAAAAGGAGAAGATGAATCAATGGAAACAGGTAAATCATTTTGGGAGTTATGTCTGGATGATAAGATTGAGGTTATGGCTGAATCTGCGTACTATCTACTAACAGAATTTGGTGAAGAACTCTTAGAACCATCTGATATAGAGTACATGGAGAGAAATTGTCTAAATGAAATTTGCCGAAGATTATTTGAGGATAAAGATGAAGTAACGGAGTTGTCTGAAACTGCCAAAGAACAAATATTTGATGAAACTATTCAATATGGTTTAGAACATGGCTATTAAAAACTTAGAAGCTATCTAAAAGGATAGCTTCTTTTTTTTGGTTTAAAACCTTAACTTTGAAAAAAAGCGTGGTAATTTGAATATAGGTAGAACTTTCTAGAGCATATTTTGTCTTGATTGAAGAAGTTTGTTGTTTAGGGGTTAGTAGAGGTAGAACATTCTACATCGAATCTTTCATGAAAGTGATTGCTAGAATAAATAAAAGGAGGAAACGGAATGTAAGTTCTGTCGTACGCTTGTCGTACGAATGACTTATTAGTGAGGAGGTATTTAGTAATCAAAAAAGTTTTGAAAAAATAAAGGATTACTGAAACACAATAGCAATAGAAGATTAGTAGAAGAAAGGGAGTGATAGATTTGGAAATCAACTTAAATATTAAAATCTCTAATTCAGCAATTCGACTTTTCATTTTCATCCTTATTTCCATTGGCTTTTTTGGATAAGAAAAGCTATCTGATATAGGGCGACTTCTGAAAAAGGCTAGAATCGCCCTCATAGTGGTTTTGTCCGTTAAACTGGCATGCCGATGAAATATTATTAGAAAAAGAAGGGATGACGCTGATCGCTATCTTTTTCTAATTTTTATTAATAAAAACTACAATACTACTTGTAGTTTTGTAGTTTATGTGATATACTTATAATTAAGAAAGGTTGATACAGAGCCTTTCCAACACACACACATTTTAAAAAAGGAGTAGATGAAGCTATGGAAAAAGTTTTAGAGGTAATCAGCATTAAACAGGAAACAAGAGAAATAAGTGAAAGGTATCAATGGATTCCACAGACACAAATAACCAGCCCAGATGATGTTGGAAGGATAGCAATTAACTTAATAGGTAACGAGGATAGGGAAGTATTCCTTGTTATAGTGGTAAATACAAAACACAAAGTTGTTGCGATTCATAAAGCTCACTTAGGTTCAATCAACGTTGCAATAGTAAGTCCAAGAGAAGTTTTTAAGGCAGCTATATTAAATAATGGTGCAAGAATCTTCGTCGCTCATAATCATCCATCCTACGACCTTGCACCAAGTCGAGAAGATATTGAAGTCACAAAAAGACTTGTAGATTGTGGAAAGATTCTAGATATTGAAGTGTTAGACCATTTGATAGTTGGAGATAAAAAATATAATTCTCTAAAAGAAAAAGGTTACATGTAAAAATAAAAGGGGGGATTCCCCTCCCTTTTTTAAAATATAAAGGAATAAAAGAAAGGTAGGTATTGAAGGAACGATTAAAAAGTGTCTAGAGATCCGTTGAGTGGTTTTCTGTTGGAAGAAGGGCATTAATGAATTTTATTAAAAATGAAATGGAGGTTAAGAAAATGGATACAAACAAGAACATTCAAGAAACAATTCAAAATCAGGTGACTTCTATTTTGGAGAATATCAATGAAATGAAAAAGAAAAATAAACTGTATATTGCTACCGATTACGAGAAGGAATTACAAGATATTATTGAACAGGTTAGAGTGTTAGATATTAAAACTAGAGAAGAAATTGAAAATGATTAATTAGGAAAATAATACGTACCACATTCTGAACAGCTTATTCAAATTCTTATAGAAAATTTAAGATTTTAGTGTTATAATCTGGTTAACATAAGTTAACTTGGTTAACCCATTGGTATTAAAGGGTTTATTAGTTAACCTTTAGGATGGTGTCTTATGGCTGATAAAACAATTGGATTTAAAATAAGTGAAGATTTACATGAAAAAACCCAAATGATGATTGAAGCCTCTGGATTAAGCAACAAAGAATGGTTTGATAAGGTTGTTGCATTGGCGGAGATTAATGAGTTGAAAGAGGGTGCAGGTGACTATAAGCAAGATTTAGCCGAATTAGAAGCCCATACAACGAGAATTTATAAGTTAGTTGCTAATATGGTGCAACGATCTATTTATTTAAAGAATCAGGAAACAGGTGAGTTGCAGGAAAAAATTGAGCAAACTCAAAATTTAATTGGTGAGTACCAACAAAAAGTAAAGGATTCCAAAGAGCAAGTCGAAGAAATGAAGGCTACATTGGAAACGACAGTTAAGGAAAACGAAGAATTGCTAGAGAATATTAAAGAATTACGTGGCTCTAACGAAAATAACTTGGCATTAATCGGGGAATATAAAGAAAAAATTGATACCCTTTCTGGTCTGGTGAATGAGTATAAATCATACCAAGAGGAAAATGTAATTCTGCAACAAAAATTCGCTGATGATAAGCAAAAATACGAATCGCAAATCAATGAAATAATGGATGAAAATGAATTAAATCAGGATTTAATCAAAGAGTTAAATAGTAAATTAGAGAATTTAACTGAAAAATATAAGGCAGATATGGAGCAAATAAAGGAAAGAAAAGAACTAGAAAAAGAAAAGGCTGTTCTGGAAACGGAACGAAAATATAATAATGAAATTGCTAGAATAAACAATGAACATAATGATAAAATAAGCTCCCTTTATGAGGAACTAAACACTTTAAGAAAAGATTATGAAGATAGGATAAACCGAATCCAAGATGAGCATAAGACTGAAATAGAGAAATATAAAGAAGGTAACGAAGGGTAGCGAATCAATGCTATCCTTTTTTTGTTTTCATCTAAACAAAACTACAATACTACTTGTAGTTTTGTAGTTTATATGTTATAATTTTAAGTAAGAAAGGCTGATACATTATCATTAATAAGGTTAGGTGATTCTCTTGGCTTTATCTTATTATGAACTAGCGTATTTGGAAATAAAAAGAATTCTAATTCAATACCCCATCATTTGTGAAACCCAGTTAATTGATGAAGGTAAAGTAGATGAATTACATGAAATTGTTAAACGTCGAATTGGTGAAAAACCATACTTAAAAGAAAAAATATGGAGAGGGGCAAATCGGGCATTGTTAAATTATGTTAAAAAATGTTTAGCTGGTATAAAGCCACCTCAACCATATGATTATAAGACATTGGTTAATTTCTTAAATAAAAATTATGGATTAAATAATGCAAGATTGCTTAGTAAGGCGATCTTACGTTTAGATAAGTATTTAAATAAACATTTCAATAACTTTTATTATCATGAAATGAAAGTAAGTAAAAACCATTGGATAGTAGGTGATTAATAGTGTTAAGGACACCTGATTTAAGTGATTTTGAACGAAAATTAGTTACAATCATTCAACATAATACCAAAAGAGGAAATTACCCTACTCTGGAAGAATTAGAACAACGAACTGGACATAGCCCCGAGGAAATAAAAGAAGTAATTCAAGATTTAATAAAAAGGAATTGGTTAGGTGTCAGTGAAGGCAAGGTTATTGTTCTAAGGAAACTTTTTTAGAAGAAAAAATAGTTACTGTTATGTTGCTTGCTTCATCTTTAATAATTCAATAGGAGGGTTGAAAATGGAAATTGAAAAACCAAAAACAAAGGATATTTCTCTTAAAGATGTTGCGTGGGGAACTCCTGAATTTTATGAAATGATTAATCAGGCAAAAAAACAGCAGGCAAAACAAGAAGAATATGAAAGAACAATCGAAGCTATTAGTATTATAAAGGGGGAGTATTAATGAATTTAAATGAAGGTGAGTATTTCGCATTTGTTAAGAGATTAGGCGGTGCTGAAGTTAAACTAGCGTTAACATCAAACGACTTCATTAATCCTTTAGATATTTCACTTGATTACGGAGCTATCAATCATATAGAGATGAATTATCAAACATGTAATTCATGTGGGAAATATGCGGATGATGGCGGTTTGAGAGATGGGATATTCACTTGTCATGATTGTTTAGAGAAAAAGGATGGATTATTAGAAAAAAGAAATTGAAGGGGGCGTTGATCGCCTTCTTTTTTTTGCATTTTACCTAAATAAAACCGCTAAACTACTTGTAGTTTTGTAGTTTATATGATATAATTTTAAGTAAGAAAGGTTGATACAGAGCCTTTCCCACACACAAATATAAAAAAGGAGAAGATGAATCAAATGGAAGTAATGTCTATGATTGAAAAATTAGAAGGGAACATTCCAGAATTTGAAAATGTTGAAGTAAAGGTAAATGCAACAGTTACGGATAAAACAGTAAATATCATTACAGGGTTACTTCAATCCGTAGGTAAGCTTTATGAATTAGTTCATTTTCGGCAAAGCGACAATATTAAGTATGTAACATTCATACAAGGGGAACATTTTAATATAGTCGTGGAAGGTGGTTTAACAAGTGGTTATATTGGAACAGGCACAAATGGACTTGCAGCTATCCTCCAAAAAACAGGTGTATCAAAGAATGAATCTGAAAACATTGCTTACAGAAATGATGAAGAATTAAAAAATGCAGTAATTACAGTAAAATACTTTTAAGATAACGCCCTTCATTAGAAGGGCGTTTAAAATATTAAAATTTGAAACTAACCTTATCATTATTGACAGTTAAAATGGCTTCAAACACCTTTCCTGCCTTGCTTTTAAAACCTTTGATTTTGCTCGTTTTCCTTTTTTCTAGTAAGTCTTTTATGTTTTTTTGAGTGAGTTTCTTTCCTGATATTATTTTAGAGATTGAGAATGTACAGCCATTTTTATAATTGGAACAACCATAAAACTTCTGCCGATCAATCATTTTACCATCATTGCATACAGGGCAATTACCGATAATTTGCGTGTTTACCTGTTCTTTTACAGCTACATTGACTGAATCTGTATTAATTTTCTTCGGTGCTTCATCAATAGTAGCATTTAAAAATTTCTTTATATTCCTTAAGAAATTATCCTGTGAGCCTTTACCTTCGCCAATTTTCTTTAGATAGCTTTCCCATTTTGCTGTCATGGATGGACTGGAAAGTAAATTCCCCTCTATTGCTTCACAAAGTATTTTTCCTTTTTCAGTGACATATACAGTGTTCTTTTTAACCTCTATATAACCATTCTTTTTAATGGTTTCAATGATTCCTGAACGTGTAGCTTCTGTTCCAATACCCTCAACTTCTTTTAAGATTGCACTATCTTCTTCATCTTCAACTAACTTTCCTGCGGTTTTCATCATATTGATTAGTCCGCCTTCTGTATATAGTTTTGGTGGCGTTGTTATACCCTCTTTAATCTCCAATAAACTACTTGTAGTTTCTCCTTCTTGCACAGGAGGTAAAACTTCCGTTTGCTCTGTATTATTTTCTTCTGTTTCTGTAAACAGTGATTTCCAACCTTTCCGGATCTCTACTTTTCCTTTTGTGAAAAACTCAATCTCTTTAACATTTGTAGTAATAATCGTTTCCTCATACTCATAATCACTATGAAACATAGCAAGAGTTCTTTTTAAAACTTCTTCATAGATGTTTTTTTCGGCTTCATTTAGACCTTTTAAAGCACTATCAGAAGGGAGTGTTTTTGTCGGAATAATAGCATAGTGTTCTTGAACCTTTTTTCCATCTACATAACGCTTTTTCGGTGTTTTATCGGCTTCAAAAGATACATCTAAAAGCTGTTGGTAATCTTCGATATTCTTTACCAAGTATTCAAATTCATTTTCTGTAATGTAATTGCAGTCAGTTCTAGGGTAAGTGACTAATTTTTTCTCATACAAGGTTTGCATAACCTCTAACACCTTTGCAGGACTGTATTTCCAACGTTTATTTGCAGTTGTTTGCAAGGTTGATAAAGAATGTAATAGTGGGGATTTGGTCTTTTTCAGTTGCTTTGTAACGCTTGTTATTACCCCATTTTCGGGAGAAGTATATGAAAGTTTATTTTCTTCTAAGAGAGTGATAACTTTTTGTTTATCATCCTCTTTTATTTTTGCTTTACCATTATAAACCCCTTTTTCATGAGTAAATTCAGCAAATAATTCATAGAAAGGCTTTGGAACGAAATTCTCAAATTCTTGTTGCCTTTGGTAAATCATATAAACTGTTGGAGATTGCACACGACCCACGCTTAATGTTGTATTTAAGCCTTTCTGTTGCAACAATAGGGTGAACAATTGACTTGCATTAATCCCCACTAGCCAGTCAGCTATTTGTCTTGTTTTTGCTTCATTGTACATTAATAAATCCTTCGAGTTATCTTGCAAACTTTTAAAACCTTTACGGACTTCCTCAATTTCTAATGAATTAATCCAAAGTCGTTTTATTTTCTTGTTTTTAGCACCAGTCATATTAAGGATTGAATAAAAAATATTAGAACCTTCCCTATCAACATCACAGGCATTGATTATTACATCAGCATTTTTAAATAATCTTTTAACAGCATTAAATTGAGTTTGCTTATCTTTGGCTACCTTAAATTCATATTGTTCCGGAATAATAGGCAGGTTGTTTAAATTCCACTTTTTCCAATCCTCCTTATACTCACCAGGCATTTTTAAAGATACTAAATGTCCGATACCCCATGTGATCGTTGCACCTTCAGGAAATATATTGCATGAATTTAACTCAATATGCGTTTTGTACCTTTTACTAACCTGAAAGGCGTCTGCATATGCTTTCGCCTGTGAAGGTTTTTCAGCTAAAATTACTACGCATCCCATTTGAAATTCACACTCCTTTTTTCTTTATAAAATTGCACCATTTTTATCATAGAAGGATATATCATCAAAAACGGTGCCATTTTCAATCATTTTATTAAAATTGGAAAATAACCTTATATATTCGGTATTACTTTCTTTATTTGTTTTCCTATCAATAAGCTTGCAGTACAGATACAAACCTTCATATCCTTTTTCCTTTATTAATTCAGTTGTTATAATGTAACTTTCATATTTTTCATCTTTAATTGGATTTCCTATTAAGCTTTTATCTTTTGTTAAATACCATTGATATTTATATAATTCATAGCAATTGATATTAGAAAGCATTGGTGTGGAATGAAAAATTAAATCGGATTCATAATCGTTATCATAGGTTCTAATAGCGATTTTTTCATTTTGTATCATCCTTTATCTTTATTTTTGAGCAAACTACCCAATGCAGTGTTTGGGTCATTCCTTACTTGATTCAGCATTAGTTGATGTGAAAGGATTAAATCAAGTTCACTTGTTAAAAAGTCATATATTTCTTTCTGTTTTTGAGTGGGAATGCTCTCTAATTCCCTCTCATGTACTTCTTTGTTCTCCATGAAATTCAATAGAGATTTCATTTCTTTTATCACTTCATATGGCATTGAAATCATCTCTCTTTTTAATTTAGATAACAGAATACTGATACCTGTGATGTAAAAAAAATTGCTATCCCAAGCAATCAGTATTCTGCACACGCTACTTGTTCCGAGTGGCCAAACGAAAAGCGTGTTTGGCAGCTCTCCACAATTCGCTGTTTTATATTGTTATTTCTTGTTCATTTTCTTTTTCAACAATATTGTTTTTAGAAAAATTACTTGCGTCAAGATTTACATTCAATGCGTTAAATGCAGTGTTAAGATACTTAATTTCATCTTTTTTAACGCCAGACTGATTGATTATCGTTTGAAACGATTCATTTAATTCATAGTCAAAATTAAATGAGAAGTCTTTATCATCTTCGACTAATTTTCCAAAATCAATTAAATCCTGTTTGGTTACCATAGACATTTCATTCTTTATTAGCAAGTCTGCAACTTCTTCATCAACAATTAAACTATGCAAGTCAAATCCTTGTTGGCTTGGTGGTATTTCAAAACTAAATTCTTTATCTTCATTTAGGACATAATCTTGAATGTTTTTTTCAATTTCACTTGAATCTTTAACAAGATCAGACAGGGTAAAGTCCATTGAAGAATCTAATAATGCGTCTTTAATGTTCGAGTAATCATCAGGTAATTCTTGCGGATTGTTGAAATAAATATAGTATGGACTTAATTCGTTATTTTCCATATCACTAGCCCAAACGCTAAAACTATGTTCTTTATTAGTAACTCCATTAACCAGAACTACCTTAGCTATTTCATCAGCGTCAAGCACTTCTTCAACATTTTCTAATGATGTGATTCGTAATTTATGCTTATCTTTATCAGAGAAATCAATATCACTGAAACTTTCTGTTCTCTTTTCCTCTGCATGGCTAAGAACTTTATTTTGAATTTTGAATGGAATTTCTTGTTTATCAGCTATTTCTAACTGGAACTTAATAGATTCATGACTTTTATTATATTCTTGTTGGTCGCCATCCCTCTTTGCAATCATCTGATTACGTCTCCAGAAGTGAATACTTCTAAGAGTTGATAATTGTTTCTCATTAAGTTTCATATTCCACTCACCTTTCTAATTCAAATTCAAGTGTTTTTGCTTTTTTATTCATTGATTTTTCTTCTTTATCGAGTGCTTGTTTAATTCGTGGAGTAAGGGATTGAAATACAGCTTTATCTTCATTTAATAAAACATCATGGTAGTTTTTTTCTAGTAAGCTATATTTATCATTGTCTACAACATTGTTTTTCTCCATATGGTGTAAGGGATGAGCAAAATCATTTTTATTATAGATTGAACGCACAAAGTCAAAACTTTTTCCGTTAGGAATAGCAACCGTATAATCAACTTTTTCAGACTTTAATTCATCAAATTTCATATTGTTAACTTCGCCAAAATTCTTAAAAGAATCCATTTCTTGATGTATTAACATGACAGGTTCTTTTATAGGGGTTAAGCTATTTTGTTCATGAAATTTAGGAAAAGCTTCATATGCTTTATCTTTGTACAAACTAACCATATTCTTAGAAAAATCTTTTTGATTAACCATGTTCCCTTTTTCTAAAGAGTAAGGAACAAAATCTACTTCGATACCGTCAATACGGAGTGGCTCTTCATTTAACCCATTATGAATATCATCTTCTCTATAATTACCTTTGTACTCGACAATTACTTCTAAAGGTGTTTGTTTATCAATATCACTTTCTCCATTAACACGATCACCAATTACACCAATTTGAGTAATTTTAAAATCATCATCCACCCCTTCTCGTGTAGATTCTTTAATATGACCTTGAATAACACTTAATAATTCATTGTTAGGATAGTTTTCTAAACCAATTATTTTTTCCTTTTCTCGTACTTGTTCAAAATGGTTATCAATTGTATCAATAAATTCTTTTGCTGTATCTCTAACCTCATTCAGAAGTTTTTCCTTATCCTTTAATTCTTTTCCTTTTGTCCATCCTCCTAAATACGAAAGAGTAAATTCTTCGGTATCAATCCCATACTTTTTAGCAACTACATAAGAAACCATTTCGGCTTGAAATTCTCTTTCGGCTGTTGTTAATTCATCTCTAACGTCTGGTGTGTGAAGCTTTGCGTGAGCCAATTCATGAATTAAGGTTGTGACATTCTCATAATCTGTATTTCTAGGATTAAGAGCAATCTCTTTCAAATAAGGGTAAGCTGCCCCTTTTGCTGTTCCGAGTTCTTGACGAGGTTCATCAAGAATTTTAAAACCTACTTTATCAGCGACTTTATGAAGTGCTTCAAGCATTTCTTTGTTATTCTCAATTTCTCCATCTTGGTGATACTGCTTAAAGAGTTGAGATACTTCCAGTCCTTTTTCACGTGCATTTGTTTGAGTATACTCGAATACATGACCCACTTTAAAAAACAACTTCTTTTCTGTTTTTATATCCTTATTCTTGATCTTTTTCTTTTCTTCAGGAGTAGCATATCTTACTTGAACCATCTTTCCATTGCGTTGAAAATATTCAACAGGAGTGGGAACAAGTATTTTAATACCCTTCTCACCTTTCTTTACAGATACACCTTTATCCTTCCAAAATTTAAATGAACCAACAGCAGTAGCTCCCATAAATTGCTTATCAATCAGTGACATATTCCGCAACGAGTAATTATAAAAGTTGGACATAAAAGCCAAATGCTCTTTTAAAGCTTCTTCTGATACAAAATATGATTCAATTTTCTCTGTCATATCATTGGTTAAACCCTCTATTTCTTTCATCCGTTCTTCTTGAGTTTTACGCTTATATGCCATTTTCAAATCACCTTTCTAATTCAAATACTTGTTCTTTTTTCTTTTCATTAGATTTCTTATTCTGCAAATCCATGTTCCAATCTTTGAATTTCGGTGTGTGAGTTTCAACAGGTGACAAGTATTTTTCCCAACGTTCAGTAAATTCTTTTCCTGCTTTGTCATTATCAACTGCCAAAATTACTTTTTCAGCTTTGATATTTCTTGCCCTGCAATCAAGCATTAAATCTTTAATTGCTTTTACTGCTGTACGGTCTTTTAATCCACTCATTGATTGAAGTCTAATATCTGTTGGTCTATACAATTCATAGTAAGAAATTGCGTCAATTGGACTTTCAAATAAAGCTATTTTATTTGGTTTACCTACATCAACTCGAAAGCCACCATCCTCTTTACTGTTCGCTACAATTTGCTTAAAGTAACCCCGATTATTATTAATCGGAACAGTACCTTGACGATCCGCACCAATTATTTTTCCCTCTGAATCTTTCCATTTAAAAACACAGTTTTTTAATTTATCTTCCGCCAGATAATCATTTTTAATAAGAGAATTAACAACTCTTTCATCTATCATTCTTACTTTGGTTAAATACTGTTTTATATTTTGTTGGGTACTTGCTTCATAATGTTTAGGGTAAACGAATTTTTTCGCTTTATTTTTGTTTAGGTTTTTAGAAAAATCTCTTGAGATATTTAAGTTATTTACATCTCGTACAGCGTCTTGAAAAGACATTTCATAAAAAGTTCGAGCAAAACTTATTGCCCCATATCCACCTTCACCACGACTATTCCAAAACCATTTACCATTCTCATGAAATACTAATGAATCATGTTCGGCATGACGATAATACTTACCTTGTTTAACTACCCCTTCACCTTTCGAGTTTAAGTAATCCAAAACATGAACAGCACTAGCCTTTTCAATTTCTTCTCTACTCACTCGATCACCCACTTTTAAGTCACTCCTTTAGAATATTTTTAGAAAAATTATTCATCATCTTCTGGTAAATCGTCAGTTGCCCCTTCCAATTCTTCATTATCTAATTCTGGAAAAACTTCATACAAAACTTCTTCATCAACAGTCATTAGGAACTTATTGTTTTTACTATCATAAGGAACTAGATATACTCCTTCTGAAACAGCGTCAAAGATTGCTTGTTTATTTCCTTCATCCAACGGAACTACAACTTCAACATCATTTACCGTCACAAGTACATCATCCTCTCCAACTTCCTTTATTAAAGCCAGCGTATATTCTTTATTAAACATAGTCATATTACTATCTCCTTTTAAAATTAATTTTTAGAGTATTCCTTTTGATGTTTGCTATCCTTTTTCTGTTTTTGCAGCGAGATTTTTTCTTGAATCATTTTCTCTGTGTGAGTTAGAAATTCCGGTTTATAAATATCCGTAGTTGGGATTTGTTCTACATTTCTAATTTGCATAAATCCTTGAAGCAACTCAATAAGAATCTGTGTATTACGGTCAATATTATTTGTACCAAGACGAACTTTATTGATCTCCTTAGAAATACTTTGTTGCAATGCGACCTGAACAGAGCGTGAAACATTTTCGGTTACAGTATCAGTAATGTACTGTAAACTCCAATTCTGTTTACTTAATTCTTTGTGTTCTTTAATAATCCTTTCAAGTCCTTCTGTTTTATCACCTCTCGGTATTTCGTGGTCATCTGTATAAGATTGAATGTACTCCATAGCTTCATCACTCAATCGGAAACGATATTGCTTTCTTTCGGTCATATAACCCTCCCCCTATCGCTCATATTCTTGTTCACGTTGTAATTCCTCAAAGGCTCTTTGGTTCTTCAAACTCTGCAAATTATCCCTCATATAACGATTTAATACATACATAGAGTTATTCATTTCTCTACGAATATGAAAAGTATTAACAGCTTTATTTTTTCTGGGAACATGATTTTTCTTTTTATCAAATTCTTTCACTTCATTTAAGATTGCATTTCCCATTCTGGTGTACATATCCTTCATTTTGGTTTCTCTATAACGCTCTGCTTTAGAATTATTTCCATATGCCTTTTTATAAACTTCAACCTCCTTATCTAATTGCTTATTAAACTCCTGAAATTCTTTTTTGAAGTTTTTTTGAATATACATATCTGTCAGCTTGTCGATCTCTGGTCTTACATTAGAAATTGCATTCATGTTATATTTCCAAAGTCTTTTATCGTCTGGTAACATAGAATGAACTTTCTCAAATTGCTTTACCATATCACGATTAATAACTTTGTTTTTAATAGAAGTAATTTTGTTTTCTTTTTTGCTTTTCACTAAATCATTACGGATAAATTCGTTGAGTTTTTGATTTTCAAGGGAACGGTTCATAATTTTATTTACAACAGTTGATTTCATTTTGCTTATTGATTTGGGTGCTCTCTTTCCACGTTCTCTGAAATTATTTAGCTGAACTGTTGCAACATGAATATGAATATTATCTGTGTTGTAATGAATAGCACCAGTCCATACTGAACTATCCAATAGCTTTTCGTTTTTTAACATTTCATTTACAGATGAACGAGTAACATCTTTTAATTTTTTTTCATCAATACCTTTGTTATGAAGCACCCCCATTTCTTTTAACCAGTCATTATCGAATGAAATAACATCTTGCCAAAGAATACTTCCTTTCTCTTGTGATGTTTTAAATATTTCTTTATATTTTTCTTTTTCTTCAGGAGTTAATAAATCTTTTTCATTTGTAAATAATCCTGTTGATTTTTCTTCGTTACTCATATAATCCTGATAACTTTCATAATCATTTTTTTTACTATGAGTTTCTAATCTGTCCATGTAATTCAAGTAATTATTAAAAGAGGAATTTCCTTTTCCCTTCAATTGAAATTTCGATTTAATGACAACCGCAGGAGATTTATTCATCAAATATCAATTCCTTAAATGTTTCAACCACTTCACTCATGGTTTGGTTTGTTTTTTCTAGTAACGCTGTGTTTATTTCTAATTGTTTTTCGTATCGATCTATAATGTCACTATGCAAACCACTTATAGCAAAAGATTCTAAATGCCTTTTTAAATACTCTTGTCTCGATATGCCTTTTTCTCTTGCTAACTCGTCAATTTTTTGTACTGTTGCAGGTTCTAGATTTCGGATTTTAATTTCCATCTTTTCACCCCTTTTCTTTCATATATCAGTATTCTGTTATGTTAATTTTATTATACATCAGTATTCTGTTATTTTACAGCGTTTAGGGAAAATAGTTAGAAAGAGCATAAGGGAAAACTGCCCCCACTTCCAGTGTGGGATTAGGCAGAGCCTAATGTTTTCGTGGGTACAAAGTTTTTAATTTCAGGAACGCTAGAGTGACAGCTAAAAATAAAGTTTGTCACTCTAGCGTGACGGCTCTTTATATGCCTACATCACGTTTTTTCTGATTCATTCTTTCGATTTTTGAATCTAGATTGTATATATCCTGTTGCATGATTTCTATTTCTTCCTTATTGGTTTCAAGGTCACGTTCTAAACGATATATTTTATTATTAGTGTCCATTTGTTCTTCTGTGGTTTGATAAAGTAGATCTGATTTGAGCTCTTCAATTTCTGCATTTATTTCTTCATTTAAATTATTTACCTTCTCAATCTTCTTCTCAATTTCTTTCTTTTGTTGTTCTGTTTGTTCAATAATGCTATCTGTAACTCGCAATGTATAACCTTTGTCATCTAATTCTTCAATTGATTTTCTCTCCACTACTCTTTCATCTGTATAGATTGTTGAGACTGTCCGTTTATTCTCTTGATTTGATTCAGGTTCATCAAAAATATCACTCATGTTTCGTTCAGTTTTGTGTAATCTTATTGCGATTTGGTCGAAGTTTTTCGGTACATTATCAATTTCTAGAATAAAGATTTCATTATCTTTGAACACAACATTGACAGGTAATTCATTGTGTAAATTCGTTCTAGAAATGGCTGAAAATATCATTTCAGATGTATAATCCTGCATTCCATTTGTAACTAAAATTACTTCCATTTTGTCTTGCTCTTCATCATAAATCCAGCTATTAATTAAAAATTTTCCGTTAGACCTTAAATCAAATTCAGTGTTTAATTCAGATTGATTTATTGGAGAATCTTCTGCTAAAAATAGTTTTGATGTACCAAAGAAACCAAATCCAAAAACGAAAATTAACGCTACCGCAACATAAACTGTTGACATATTTAATGTTAAATTTTTACGTTTTTGTTTCTTCATTTAGATACCACCTTCATCATAATTAATGGATTCAATCTCGGAAACTTTAACTTGTTCTCCATCCAATATAAATTTCAGCTTTACAAACTTCTCAATTGTTTCTTCATATCCAGTAGAGAGAATTTCTTCATTCATTACATAATGAACAATTGCTTCATCAATATTTTCAGTATCTAAATAAACTGTGACACTTTCTACTTCTGCACTAATTGTTTGTTTAGCTTCATCTACTCCATCAGCCTGAAATAACGTATCAAATAAAGGGTCTGTCATATAATTTTTCGCTAATTTTTTCTTAGAAACATAGGTTTCTGGATTGCTGTCAAAAGCATATTCTATAAACCTATGTGCTGTATTAATTAAATCATTATCAACATTCGTTTGATTATTAGCATTGGAACCCTCTTCTTGTACTTCATCATTGTTTCCTTCTTTATTGGTGTTCGAATCACTCTTTTCAGGAGTACTTCTTTCTTCTTTATAATTGTTTATTTCTTGATTTTTTTGGTCAATTTCATTTTCTAGATGTTTTATTTGCTCAATTAAATTACTGTTGACTTCACTTCTGTTTCCAAAGCTATAAACATTTGCAGCTATAGAAAAAAGTAAAGCAATTGACAAGAGAACTATTGAAAATTTCTTCGTAAACAACATACTTTATTACCCTCCAAGTCCTAAAAATTGTGCAGGGTCCATTTGACCACCCCACATTTCAGTTTTAATTTCAAAGTGTAAATGCGAACCAAAAGACCTTCCTGTATTTCCACACATTCCGAGTTGACTTCCACCACTTACTTGTTGACCATTGGATACATCTATTCGATCTAAATGAGCATATGAACTGTAATCATAATCTCCATGTTGAACTGTCACGAGATTACCGTAACCATTTGACCAACCCGCATAAACAATTTTTCCATCTTTAATGGAATGAACAGAATTTGATTCGTTACATCTGAAATCTATTCCTTTATGAAACTCTGGGCCGAATCCTAGATCACGCCAGCCGAAAGATGAAGTCACATATAAATCTCTATCCAAAGGAGAATTTAAATCTCCATCAATTACTGGTGAATCAACTCCTAATGTAGGTAAATATCTCATGACAGCGTCAACATAACCTATATCTCCATAACAAGCTTGATGTTCAATCGCTTCAGGTCTGTGACACCTATAAATTCCTGTATGCTTCAATCTTTCGTACATCATTTGAGAAAAAGAAATGGCGAGTTCTTTTGAATAAGAACCGCCATTTTGCATAACATAGGTGATAAAACCTAATCCAAAGTTATAGCTTTGTAACGCTAAAGGAACGTCATAATTCGCTTGTTCTAAAACCTGTGTAAAATAATAAACTCCTTGTTCTATCGACAATTGAGGGTCAGTAATACAACCTATATATCCACAATAGGATTCACTTGCCTGCATTGGGTCGTTACCCCTTCCACCCGATTCCTGCATCATTAAAGCTAATAACAACTCTGTATACTGACTTAAATTGTACTTACTTAATTCATCAAACACCGCACCTTTATATTGAGCCACTTCCGGAGATACCCTTGCACTACCTGGTATGGTTGGATTATTAAATTGTGATTCATCTGTTGTTCCTCCACCTATTGTAGCGATAATACCTGAAATAAATACGACAAGAATAATAATTGCTAGAAGAATACCTCCAATTATTAATTGAATCTTCAATGTAGCTAAATTCAGTTTCTTTAATACTACTCTTGTCGCCATTGCTTTTGCGGTATTAACCGCAACATTTCTTCCGTTTGACATTACGCCCCACCACCAAATATGTTTAATTCAGCTTTAGATACGTCAACTTCAAACACTAGGTTTTTTAAACCAGAGATACATAGAACCACCTTTCCTGTTTCAAGACTAGGAATTATTCTTACTTCCGATTCTGTTAATTGTCCGTCAAATACTGATTGAATTGTTGGCATAGATTCAGCGTCTTGTTCTCCAATGAATTTATATTGGGTTAATTGAAATAGCTTTTTTACATTTTCGGCATTTTCACTATTTGAACCAGAAGGTACAAAATCGGAAATTACATGAGATACGAAGAAAATACCTCCAAAATACTTTCTTGCTTCACGCATAAAACGTTCCAAATAAAGTACCGCAGGTTGGGAAATATCTCTTGTATTTATTAAATGGTGAGCTTCATCAATTACAATTAAAAAACGAGTAGCGTCTCCAAATTCTAACTGTCCTTTATTAAAAGCATTAAATTGATTTGAACCGTTAACGATCATCCCATCCCAAAGCATGTTCATGATGTTAAAAACTTGTGCTTGATAAATTTCAGCTTTTAAGTTGGTTAAATTTCGAAGTGGAAATGATACAACAAGTTCGTCATCAAAGCTATCAATAGAAGAAACGCCATTAAAAATATTACCGTAGTTTTCAACCAAGTTTTTCAAAGACAATTCGATATCTGCTAAACGAATTTCCCTTTCTCTTCCTAAGTTTTCATGACGTTTCCGATTTTCAAAGTCGGAATATAATTCCCTTCTAACTAAATCCAGCAAGTCGGAGAAAATAGGATATTCATTCGCTTTGTATTTTGTAATTTCAATTACTTCATCTGGATTATTCGACCACATTCCTTTTTCCACGTATAGCTGCCTTAACAAAGATTCAAATTCTGTGGCTTCATTTCTATCTGATGAAGGGTTTATATAATTGTAGAAAACATTCATTTTAGATAAGTGCTGTGTAAACGATAATACTTCATTTGTAGAACCATCATCATTTGTGACCGTCTTAAACACTTGCAAGGGATTTATAATTCCTTGTGAGCCATCCAATGCAATTTGTTTACCGTTCAGGGCGTGAACAACTGGTGCAAATTCTCCTGTCACATCTAAAATCCTAACCTTATGACCTTTAATGGCATTATCTACTACCGTCTTTTTTAGTAAAGTTGATTTACCAGAACCCATCTTTCCAATCATTAAAGCATTATAGAATTTGCGGTTTTTATCTCTATGGAACAAATCAAAAATGACACTTCCGTTTGTGTCGGTTGTGCCATAATAAGTTCCATATTCATCACTTAAAAATGTGTAGTGGAATGGATATCCACCTGCAAGTGTAGTAGAAGGTATTTCTTTGCCTTTTCTTTTATTTGCATAATCCAATTGGTTAGAATAGCTTGTGAACAGACTTTCCCATTCCCATTCTTGTTCATTCAGGAACACCGAACCTCTAAAGTTATAACTCTCCAATTCTTCTAATACATTTTTTACGTTGATCTCCAATTCTTCAAGCGTTTTCCCTTTGACATAGGCTCTAAGGTGAACACGCTTCATGATTTCTCCTTTTGTGATTTGATTGTATAGTTCATCCAATTCTACATAACTATCACGAGCATTTATTCTGTCAACGTTATCCTTTGCATTTACAAATCTGGTGTCCTGTTCAGCCATTGACTTATTTATATCTTCGATTATTTGACGCTTGTTTGCAGTAGCTACATCAAGTGTGACAATAGCATTTTCAATACTCATTAGTTGTTCAAGCCAAAAATCTGTTACGAGTGATTGATATTTATATACATGCACACATGACATATATCCATCACCTAAACGAACGTAATTCGCATTAAAATTAACTCCACCTTGTGGTTGAATTTGTGAAACAAGGAAAGGATTATACCCTTTCTCCGCCTTAATTTCTTCATCGGATTTCCCTTTAAATACATTAGTTAAAACACTAAGCATAATCTAAATCTCTCCTTTTAATCAATTTTTGGTTTCGAGTTTATGTTTGAAAGTTGATACAAAACATTGAGTTTTTTATCCAAATCAAGTTCGATTATTGGATTACTTTGTCCAAAAAGTTTTTTAAATTGAGATTTACGTTCAAGAAGGTTTTTTATACTGTCAGCATACAGGTAGAAAAAGTATTCCTTATTTGTTCTGTTTTCTTCTATAAATTCAATTTCCGCAAGTTTTTTCTCTAAAAACGGGATATATGCGGGCTCTTTACACTTTCGAATATTACGTATGATATTATTCTTTTGCAGTTCCAAGTTAACTGGTGTATGCAATGGAACAAGTTTAATATCTGGAATATAGGCTTGAAATAAATAAGCTAAAGAAAAAATGTCGTTATCCTTATCACTTTCATTTAAAGAGTATATATCTTTACTTGTCACTTGAACTATTTCCATATATTCGCCATTTCTCATTTCGAAAAAGTCATACTCAACAATATCAATGATCGGTACAATATCCGCAAAAGAAGAAATAATCTTTTTGCGTTTTTCCCTTTTCTCTTTTAGAGAAACGATATTACTTTCATCCAAAACAGCACTTGTGGTGTTCTTCGCACTTTTTCTTTTCTTATACTTCCGTTCGTCAATCAATGCCATAATTAATCCTCCACTCCTTCATAATCAATCGCACTATACGAATCTTTTTTTCTAATAATTGCATATAGAATAGCGTGATACATTCTTTTCTGTGGGTTAGTTGACGGTCTGATTATCATGAACAGACCGAAGATTGCTAGAAAAATAGTGAAAGCCCATGAAAGTGATGAATGGATGAATGGTGAAGCGATTCTATGAAATATCAAAAGACCAATAATGAAAAGTAAGTCATATAGATAAAGCATTTTGTTGATTTTTAATTCGGTTGATATTTCATTCGGGATTCTATAACTTCTCATTTCAATTCACTCCTTTTATTAAGAAAATAAAGAAGGTCGCTGCTAGAGCGACCATTCTTCCTTATCTTCTTTTATGACGTTTCATCTTCTCAACGATACTGTCATTTGTATTCATTGAATAGTTCTTAGGGCGTTTCCGTTCATGTACATGAGGTCTGTGACCGCCTGATGAACTACCTGAACGGGTTGTAGAGGTTGTTGTATTTCCTCTAACTTCCTGAACATTGTTTGAATACTCCGTATCAGTGGTTACTGTTGAATTAGTTGATACATTCGTTTTCTCCGTTGTATGAGAACCACTTGTATTTCTTGTTGCACCTGAACCACTTGCAGGTGTTGTAGGAGTACCACCTGTTGATTGGCTTCCTCCTGTTCGTGTTGATGTGGTTGTTGTATTTCCTGCAACTTCTTGAATATTATTTGCGATCTCGGTATCTCGACGAACAGTTGCATTATCGGTTACCCTAGTTGTTTCTGTCGCACCAGAACTACTTGTAGTTTGTGCATTGTTTGTTCCTGTTGGTGATGTTACTCCTGATGTTGGAGTTGGTACGTTACCACCTGTATTAGCTGTTGAACCTGTCGTACTTCCTTGAACAACATCTTGAACAGTTGTAACATCAGAATCTTGACGAACAGTTGCATTATCGGTTACTTTAGTTGTTTCTGTCGCACCAGAACTACTTGTAGTTTGTGCATTATTTGTTCCTGTTGGTGATGTTACTCCTGATGTTGGAGTTGGTACGTTACCACCTGTATTAGCTGTTGAACCTGTCACACTTCCTTGAACAACATCTTGAACACCAGTAACATCAGAATCTTGACGAACAGTTGCGTTATCAGA